>JAFGRF010000265.1 GCA_016935295.1 Caldifarciminota bacterium
GAATCGGCGAGGCCAACGTTTGAACCCGCCGCTGAGGTCACGGCATTCGTGCGCCTACTGCTTGCACGCGAGCGGCGGGCTGCGGCTGAAACCGCCCTTGCCCGAAAGACGCCGGTTACCAGTACTGCGGACGAGCTTGTGCTGCCGGCTCTTCGGCACATCGGGCGTCTGTGGGAGGAAGCGCGAATCAGCGTGGCCGACGAGCATGCCGCGACTGAAATCTGCCGCTACGTGCTCTATCGCCTTTTCGACAGCGCCAAACCAGCTCCTGCCAACGGCCACAAGGCGCTGGTAGCCTGCGTACCGGGTGAGGAGCACGAAATCGGAGCCGAGCTCGCGGCCGAGCACCTGCGCCTTGCCGGCTGGGGCACATTCTCCGTGGGCCGGAGCACGCCCGAGGAAGACATAGTCGCCGCCCTGAGCAGCTTTGGGCCGGATGTCGCGGTCTTCTCGGTCACGATGATCGCCAATCTGCCGGCCGCAAGACACCTTGTTGATGCGGCCCTGGCCGCAAAGCCCGGTCTTGGCATCGTGCTCGGCGGCAGGGCTGCGGAACTCGCCCGCCTGAAGCTGGCAGGGCCGCGGGCCGTTGTGGTCTCAAGCCTGGGCGAGGCCGACCGGGCTTGTCAGAGGCTCGTGGAGCCGCATGCGTAGGTACGCGGCGGTCCGGATGCTCTTGCACGAGCGGTCTACGACCGCCGGGGCGATACTGGGCGTGGTGGCCATCGTGTTTCTCGTCGGCCAGCAACTGGCGATCATGTTCGGGCTCTTCACCCTGATGTCAGCCGTGGTTGATAACAGCGGAGCCGACATCTGGGTCGTGTCAAAGAACGTCGAGAATACCGCCTCGGCGAGCAACCTACCGAGCCGCTACGTGGACCGGCTGGCCGGACTGCCTGAAATCGAGTGGGCCGAGCCGGTCGTTTATTCCGGTGCTCAGCTCCGGCTGCCGAACGGGACGTTTCAGCCGGTGCAGATAATCGGCGTGACCCGGCCGGAGCTGCACGGCGGGCCGTGGCGTTTCGCGTCCGGGGGCAACGACGTGCTGCTTGAGTACGATGGCGCGACCGTGGATAAGTTCGACCTGGAGGACCTCGGAGAGCCTGAGATCGGCAGCATCGTCGAGGTGAACTCACGCCGCATCCGCATCGCCGGCTACACCGAAGGCACGCGGTCGTTTGGTGCTCCGCTGGTCTTCACCAACGCGACCAAGGCACGCGAGGTGACCGGGCTGCCGGCGGACCGGTGCAGCAACATCCTGGTCAGGCTCAGGCCGGGCGCGGACGTCAGCCGGGCGCTCTCCGTCATCGAGGCGCTGCTGCCCAAGGCATCGGCCCTGACTTCAGCGGAGCTGGCAGGTAATACCATCATCTACAACCTCACGAGCACGGGCATCGGCTCGAGCTTCGGGCTTTCGACACTGGTCGGCATACTGGTCGGCGTGGTCATCATCACCCTGACAATGTACACGAACGTGCTGAACCGGCAACGGGACTTCGCGGTCCTGCGCGCGCTCGGGGCGCGGCGTCGCGATGTGTTCGCGATAATCGTCTACCAGGCGTTGACCATCGGGTTCATCGGCCTGCTCATCGGTTTCTTCCTGCTGGCCGGGTTCCTGTTCGGCGTGAAGGGCTCGCGCCTGCCGGCGAACCTGCCGCTCTGGCTGCCGCCGGCGCACGCGCTATTGACGTTCCTCCTTTGTTTTGCCGGCTCGGCGCTGGCCCTGCGCCGGGCGCTCAAGATCGAGCCGGCATCGGCATTCAGGTAGAGATGTTCGCGCCAGTGCTGCAGCTTGAGGGAGTCACGCGCGACTTCTCCGACGGTCGCGTGGTCAGGCGCGTGCTTAAGGAAACGAACCTCGATATCCTCCCCGGCGAACTCACCGCCCTGGCCGGACCTTCAGGCTCGGGCAAGACCACGCTGCTCACAATCATGGGGCTGGTGCTGAAACCATCGGCGGGGAGGATAGTAGTAGCCGGAAGCGACGCCGGCGGTTTGAGCGAGGACGAATTGGCGACGCTGCGGATGGAGAAGTACGGGTTTGTGTTCCAGCAGGCGGCACTGGTGCCCGCGCTCTCGGCACTGGAAAACGTACTTGTCGCTAGCGCGATTCAGGGTGCACGCGTCAGATCCGAGACCAGAACTCGGGCGGTCGGGTTGCTCGACAAGCTCGGTATGAAGGAGTACGCCGACTCCCGGCCCCAGCAGCTTTCCGGCGGACAGCAGCAGCGGGTGGGCATCGCCCGGGCTTTGATGGGCGACCCGGTGCTGCTCTTGTGTGACGAGCCGACGTCGGCGCTCGACGTGGAGAGCAGCCATTTGGTTCTGGACACGCTGAAGCGGCTCTCCCGCGACTCGCGTCGAGCGGTGGTGCTGGTCACGCACGACCCCAGGGTGTTTCCGTATGCCGACCGGCTGATTAAGATGGAAGACGGGGCCATTGTCTACGATACGCGTTCCGCTTCCCCAGGAGGCAATTGAGATGGCGAGACGACTACGCAGTTCACTCATCTGGATTGTAGCGGCCGTTGTGCTTTCCTTTGTTGTGTTCGCGGTTGTTCGGTCCGCGCCGCGGAAATCCGCCCCGGTTCCGCCGGAGCCGGCTGCTTCGCGGGCGCGCATCTATGGCACGATCGAGCCGCTGGGCGGACCGGTCTACGTGGCTGCCGGGGTTCCGCGCAGCATTGTGCGCATTGCCGTCCGCGAGGGGGATACGGTCAAGGCCGGCCAGACCCTGGTCCTGCTGGAGGGCGCGGTCGAGGAGGCACAGGTCCGGGCCGCGCTCGACCGTGCCGCGGCCGCGGAGAAGGCAGCGGCACTCAGCCGGGATGCATACCAGCGGGCGGCCGGGCTGTTCGCCACCAAGGGAGTCTCGGAGCAGGATTACCGGCAGGCGTTGCTCAAGGCCGGGCTCGACTCGGCAAACGCGGCAGCGGCTGAAGCCGACGCCGCACTGGCCCGGGCGCAGCTTGAGCAGCTTACGCTCAAGTCACCGGTCGACGGCGTCGTCTATAAGCTCGACGTTCAACTCGGCCAGACGCTGGCGGCTGGTGACGATTCCAGGATAATCGTGGGCGCAGCCGGGCAACAGGCGAGGATGTTCGTCGAGTCGTTCTGGCTTGGCCGCCTCAAGGTCGGCGCCAGCCACAAGGTATTCGATTCGGAGACCAACCGCGAGCTGGGTACGGGCCGGGTTGTCTCGCTCTCGCCCTACGTCGGTGGCCGGACTGTGCGCACCGACGATATCAGGGAGCGGTTCGACGCCGAGTACCAGATAGCGGTTCTGGAGCTGGATACGGCCGGCCTGCCGCTGGGGCTGAACGTCGTGGCCGAGATTGGAGCACCGCCGAGATGAATGAATTCCCGCGTCCGATTGTCGCTGTCAGCAAGTGCCTCGGTTTTGACCATTGCCGGTACAACGGCGAGATAGTCGACGACCCGTTCGTCCGTCGGCTGCGGGAGTTCGTCGAGTTCCGGCCGGTCTGCCCGGAGATGGAAGTCGGCCTCGGGGTTCCGCGTGACCCGATACGCGTCGTGATGGCGGGAGGGGAGATGCGGCTGGCGCAGCCCTCGACCGGCAAGGAGTACTCGGGGGCGATGAACGAGTTCGCCGGCCGGTTCCTCGACGGCTTGGGGCCGGTGGACGGCTTCCTGCTCAAGTCGCGCTCGCCCTCCTGCGGCACCCGCGACGTGAAGGTGTACAACGAGTCGGGCAACCTTCTCTCAGCCGCGGAGAGGAAAGGGTTCTTCGGTCGAGCCGCAATGGCCCGCCACGGCGACGCCGCAGTCGAAGACGAAGGCAGGCTGAGGAACTTCCTTATCCGCGAGCGGTTCCTGGCCATGCTCTTCACGCTTGCCCGGTTTCGAGCGAAGGCTGCGAGCCCCACTATGGCCGCGCTCACTCAATTCCATGCCCGTCACAAACTGCTGCTGATGGCCTACAGCGAGACCGTTATGCGGCAACTGGGCAGGATAGGCGCGAACCCGGAGCACAAGCCGGTGGGAGAGCTGTTCCGCGACTATGGCACGCTTCTGGGCCGGGCGTTTGCCGCGCCGCCCAAGTACACAGCGGCAATCAATGTCCTCATGCATGTGCTGGGTTACTTCAAGGAGGGCCTGAAGGCAGAGGAGAAGGCATTCTTTCTTGACGCGCTGCAGCGCTACCGTGCCGGCAAGGTGCCGCTTTCGGTGCCGGTCGGAATAGTCCGTTCGTGGATCGTACGGTTCAACGAGCCCTACCTGGCACAGCAGGTGCTGTTCCAGCCCTACCCGGAAGCGCTGATGGACATCTCCGATTCCGGCAAAGGACGCTAGGAAGAAATCCCAATTCTCAATGACCAATGACCAACGAACCCGGAATGACCGAGGGCCGGGTCATTGATGCTTGGTCGCTTTCCACATTCTGCCTTCTGTATTCTGCCTTCTGACTTCTGACTTCGTCTATCCGTGAGAATTGGCTATCCCTGTATCAACCGCAGTATCGGCTGCACGTCGAGCCGGACATTCAGGCTGGCGTCATACTCTGAGAAGCGACTGGTCGATACAGTTGAGACGAACCTCGACTGCCTGGAAGCCGTGCTCCGGTGGAACGCGGCCCACGGCATTCTTTTCTTCCGCATTACGTCCGACCTGGTGCCATTCGCGTCACATCCCGTGTGCAGGTACGACTGGGCCGGGCGGTTCCGCGACCGTTTCCGCAGGATTGGTCGGTTCGTGCGTCGGCAGCGGATGAGGATTTCGATGCACCCCGACCAGTTTGTGCTGCTGAATGCTATCGACGAGAAGATAGTAGAAAGCAGCATCCGCGAACTCGAGTACCACACGCGCGTTCTGGACTTGATGGGGCTGCCGGGGAGCGCCAAGGTGCAGATTCACATCGGCGGCGTGTACGGTGACAAGAACGCAGCCATCGGCCGGTTCGTGGCGCAGCACCGAAAGCTGCCGAGGGTAATCAAGCGCCGGCTGGTCATCGAGAACGACGACCGGAGCTACACTGTAGCGGACTGCCTCGAAGTCCATCACCTCACCCGGGTTCCGGTGCTCTTCGATGTATTCCACCGTCGTGTGAACAACTCGGGTGAGAGCGTTAGAACAGCACTCA
>JAFGRF010000266.1 GCA_016935295.1 Caldifarciminota bacterium
CCTGCGCAGCCTCCAGGGTAGCCAGAACTCCGGCAACAGGTCTTGCGGTTCTATCACTCGTTTGTCCCCGAGGATGACTCGACAGTCGAGGTTCCTTGCGTATACCTGCGCGATCGTCTCGCGACAGCGGCCGCAGGGCGCGACTGGAGCACCGTCGTCGCCGACCGCCACGACGGCAGCGATGTGGGTTTCCCGGTGCTTGAGCATCCCGGCCACGGCGGCCACTTCGGCGCAGAACCCCGGGCTGCAGGCCAGGTCAGTGCATATGCTCGTGTAGATAATACTCCCCGTTGCCGTTCGGACTGCCGCGCCCACGTCTCCGGCTGAGAAGTCGTCGTGCAGTCGAAGGTGACCAACGACAGACCGTGCGGCCTCAACCAGTTCCTTGTCTTCAGGATTCATGGCTGTGCACGGAAACAGGCGGTATGGGCGGATTCCAGGGCTTGCGAGTGGCGATGTCAAAGGCGGGCCGGCGGATTGTTATGGACGCATGTAGCAACAGCAGGGCCGGGGACGCGACCAATGCGTCCCCGGCCCGCGGATGTGAAGGAGAACCCTAGCGCACCACGGTGAACGGGTGCGTGTCAGAACGTCCGGCCGCCCGGACCTGCAGGAAGTAGGCACCCGGCGCGACGTCAGGGCCTATGTGCCAGACTGCCGCGGCCCCGCCGGCCGGAAGCCGCCACTCGGCCAGCGTCCTGCCGCTGACATCGAGCACACGGAGTTCGCGCGCGGGCCCGGACGTCTCCAGCCGCACGCCTCGGCCGACCCGGGCTACGCTCGGGACGAGCGCCGCTCCTGCCGGCTGCGGCAACGTTCGGTTCTGGCCGATGCCGGTTCCGGGCAGGAGGTAGTCCATGAAACCGGCAAGCAGCGCTTCGCGGTCGGCCCCGCTCGACGCCCCGAAGATCGTGGCCGACAGGACCGTGCGATACGTGGGCGTTTCATTGCAGACCACACGGCCGATGTTCTCCTGGCTGCGTACTACCACAGTGCCGCCGTCACTGCCCAGTTCGTCAACGTAGTTGTCCGGCTCCTGCTGATAGAGGTAGGTAAGACCCATGCCCTCGGCGAGAGTCCCGGCCTCACCGTTCAGAGACTGGACATTGCCGGTGGAACTCGGCTGACCGTCGCCGAGATAGGACGCGCCGAAGTACGGCCACAGCTCCGAAGTCGCGTTGCTGTAGCCGAAGTCCCCACCTTCAGCGTATACCGGGTGACCCGAATCCAGGTAGGCAGTCAACTGCGCCATTTCCGTCGAACCGACGGTGCAGTTGTCCCCTCAGCACCGGTACCAGCCCATCAGACAGAAGATGGCGTCGAATCCGTCCAGGCTGGCAGGCAGGGTGCTTTCGGACACGGTCACGGTGTGGCCGAGGTCGGTGAGCGTTTTCTCTACGTGGTAGGCGCAACCGACCGAGTCGCCGACTGCCGCGTCGTAGAAGCGATCAACCGGGTCGTAATTCCAGACGCAGACGGTTGCGGCCTGCAGCAGGGCCGGTGCTGCCAGGCACCATGCGAGCGTCAACAGGACTCTTTCTGTGCGCAAGACTTCTCCTTATGAAAAGTGCAACGGACCTGATAGAACATAGCCGGAAGCCCGCCGCAGTCAAGCCGCGGCCAATCGGCAGGCGACAGGGGAGAGGAACGAGAAGCCAGGGGCCGGCCACTCTGCAATCTACAATCTGCAATACCTACGGGTGGCCGGAAGCGGTCAGCCGTTAGCTGTCATCCGGCCGGCGGGATTAGGGATTAGGGGTCAGGGACTAGAGACGAAGGAGCATGGATGATGGACTGGAGACTCGCGGACTCGCGGACTACGTCTGCGTCGCTTGCGCTTCGGCAGCGGCGCAGCCGCCCCGTGTCCCGATGCCTATCTGACCAGTAGGATTCTCTGAATGGACCCCGCTTGAGCTTGCGGTTCCTTCACGAAGTAGATGCCGGGCTTCGGGTGTAGAACCCGCCTGCCCGTCGCGTCGAAGACGACGCTGGATGCAAGACGCCGAACGCCTGACGCACCGGACAGAATCGACGCGCTGGGCTTGCGGCTCACGACTTGCGGCTTGGGACTCTCCTCTGTTACTCCGATGTTCCCACTGGCATTGATCGGTCAGGGACACTCCTTGATTTTTCTTGCACTAACCTTCGCCTGTAAGAGTTGAGAAACAGGGACACTTTGACTGCGCAGGATGCACACTAGTCTCTCGTCCACCCGGCCGGCATGACGTCTACTTCTGCCGTCTCGACACGCCGGGATTCCGGTCGGTGAAGAAGGCGGTCGTCACAAGGCAGGCGAGGGCAAGACTGAGGCTAAGGTTGACGTAGAGACCCAAACATGAACGCAAGCAACCAAGGGGCGGGCGAAGGCCTGCCCCTCCATATCCGTCGGAGGTTGCGGGCTGCGGGCGCAGCTCTGGTTAGGTCCGTGTTGTTCTCTCGTCGACTAGCGCGGTGATGCGGTCTCGGAGGAGTGCGCGAACCGGGAGCGATTCGATGCCGACTTCTGCTGTCCAGCGCTCCAGCTCTTCAAGCTTGAGCCTGCGCTTTAGCCGGTCTGAGTCTGCTGAGCTTGTCCGGCCCAGCACCCGCCACAGCTTCCGTGCATAGACCCGCGGCCAGACCGCCTCGGGCGAAACAGACCCAAGGTGTGCGGAGGCAATCTCAGCCTCCACAAGCCGACTCAGTTGGCGCTGCTTCTCCTGTGCCTGCGCGTACGCCCGGGCGGGTGCGAGTCGTCTGCGCACCGGTTCCGGCTTTCGCTTTGCCCGCGTGACGTGGTGGTCGTACCGCTCGACCGCCTTTGCACCGCTCGCAGGCAGCTTCCCTGTGAGACTGCGCACGCGCTTGTACCCGCGCTGCTCTACTACCGTGGGCTGCATAGTGCAGGCATTGAGCAGGTCGGCGATGTCGCTGAACGAGGCCCGGCATGCCCCGAGAGAAGGGTAGGGGGCTTTGCCGAGTTCCACTCTGCCGAGGAGTTGATGGTTGCCTTTGCCCTGCCTGCCCATGAGTGCGGCCGGGTCCTGCTGGGTCATGCCCTCGCGTAGCCTGAGTTTTCGCAATCGCTGTCCCATTTCCGGGGTGAATCTGAACATCTCTTTCGACCGGCTCGTCCTGTCCGCATGATACCAATCAGACTCATGCGGGTCAATCGCCGGGATTGGGGATAACGCGTTGAGATAGAGGAGGTTGGGGCCGACCTGCGAATAGCAGTGGGGGTCACTGGGGGGACGGTCTGAGGGATTGCTCTCAATGTAGTCCGGAGAGGCGCTCGGGAGGCAATTCGGGAGTCAGCTATCAAAGCAATCTGCCGCGCCGTCTGATGGGCAGTCCGGGAGACGATTCAGGATGCAGCCCCGGATTTTGCCTCGACTGCAATTCCCGGTGTTGTCCTCATCACAGTCCCCGAGTCAGTGTGCGGTACAGTCCGCAGGGCTACCTGCGGACCAGTCTGGAGGATTGCCTGCGGGTCTGCCTCCGGGAGAGTCTGCCGGATTGCCTGGTGAACTGTGACCGGGATTGTATTAACGGTCAACCTGCTGCCGGCACCGGAAAGGACCCAAGGGCGCAGACAATACTAGAACCAAGGGTCAGGCAAGAGCCTGTGCGGGTGCAGGTTCAACGCCGCCGCCGCGGCCGTACTCCAGGCCATCCGTACCGATGTCTTCAACGTCAGCGCGCCGATTCCGTGACGTCTCGGTCTGCAAGCGGGCGGGAATCCGCTGCTGATTCCCGCCCGCGGTTTTGTTTGGAGTCACAGACGGCAGACAGCATAATGGTACGTGGTCAGTGACGATGTACTGATGCGGAAGGTGAAGCAGGTGTGCGTGGCTCATGGCGCAAGCGCCATCTCTCTGAATGGCTATCGGAGCTTTGCTCTGCAGGTGGACAAAACACGGAAGCAGGTGAGCGGGCACGACCTGGAGCTTGTGGCCGGTGCCCTGGTGGAGCGCTACGTGAAATTGGGGCTGGATGGGAAGGCGCTGCGCGACATCGTGTACAAGGTGTTCAATGTGCGTGTGCCGAACCACGAGTGAGCGGCGCGTTCTGCGGAAAAAGCGACAGGGGAGAGGCAGGCAGGAGACAGGCCGAAGCCGGAAGTCAGATGCTAGAAGACAGAAATGTGGACAGGAGACATTACCACAAAGTCACGAAGGCACGAAGAGTCCCGGCCCGGGCCCTGGGACCCCGGAACCCCTGGAATCCGCTGCTTGTCAGGTTCGGGCGCTGCCCGGCTGCTTGACTTAGGATGACTGACCGTTATAATCGGGCGTTGACGGACACGCCGACACAGGAAAGTCAGTTGCTGGACCCGGAGCGGGCAAGCTCGGACGCGATTCTGTTGGCAGCGGCCGGGTACATACAGCTGTTGTTCTTCCTGCCGTTGTGGGTAGGAAGCAGGGAGCCGTTCGCCAAGTTCCACGGCCGCCAGAGCCTCGTGATGTTCGGGGCCGTCCTGGCGTTCAACATCATGGTGGCTGTCTCCGACCTGGTTCTGGGCAGGATACTGGGCAGCATGTTCATACTGGGCATTTTCTTCAAGGTGGTGGCGTGGCTGATCCACTACCCTGCCGGGTTCGTCGTGGCCCTGGCCTACGCGGTCCTGGTGGTGATGGGTATCGCGAAGGCAGCGACCGGCGAGTACTGGCGAATCCCGGTAGCAGGCGTGTACGCTGAGCGGCTTAGAATCTGATTACGAGAATGACAGCAACCAGAGGAGGTATGCATGGATGAAGCTCCGAAGACCGAACAGCCCGTGACTCCGCCGCCTTCAAGCGGCGACGACATCGAGAAGGCCAAGGGCACGGCCTGGCTTTCCTATCTGGGGATCCTGTGGCTGATTCCGCTGCTCACGCTCAAGGACAACCCGTTCGCCAAGTTCCACGTGAAGCAGGGCATCATGCTCACGATTATCTGGGTGGCGAGTTCGGTGCTGGCAGTGATCCCGATTATCGGCTGGCTGGCCGACCTTGTGCTCTGGATCTACGCAATCGTGATGATGGTTCTGGGAATCATCAACTCACTCAACGGCAACTACTGGAAGATGCCGATAACCGGGAAGTGGGCAGCAGACTGGTTTAAGTTCTAGTCCCCAAGTCACAAACGGAGAGACGCCGCCTACGGGCGGCGTTTCCTTTGGTCCAGGCTGTTCACATTATATTCACCCCCTCTTCCGATAATAGGGATTATGTAAACCTGATGGGGATAAAAGAAACGCGACCGGCTCATCACAGTATCAAAGCCCGCCCCCGGATGGAACCGATAAG
>JAFGRF010000267.1 GCA_016935295.1 Caldifarciminota bacterium
GCCACCGGCTTGATCACGGCACCGATCTTGGTCTGCAGCGACTCCGGCTTGGTCTGGGCGGGGTCGTTCAGGTAGTACTCAAGCATGGGGCCGGCCGCTTCGTACTTGTTCTCCTGGATCCAGTGGTAGAGCTTCTGGTAGGTCGGCGCGACCTCGTCGTAAGGACCCACGTAGTCGGTCACCGCGACCATCATCTCCGGCGCGTCCTTGACGGTGAAACCGGTCTTCTTGTCAGTCATGTTATTGGTTTCAGCCGGGATCGGGATGCACACCTCGTAGCGGGTGCTCTCCGGCTTGACTTCGGCCGGGTTGTCATAGAACATACCAAACGGAGTGCCCTTCACGGTCAGTTTCTCCTTCTGGACCATGTCCATCAACTCGCTGATGGCCTTGCCGGCGTCACTGTAGGGCCCCATCTTGGCAATCGAGGCAACCTTCACGGCCGGGAGGTTCAGGGTCTGCGCGACAAACACCGGCTCCGCCGGTTGTTCAGTCTTGGGGGCCGGCTGCTGGTCGCTGCCGCACCCGACCATCATGGCCACTACCATCAGGCCGATGGCCAAGCTCAGGACGTTCTTCATCTGCACTGCTCCTTTTTTGGGTTTTCTGCGGATGTCGGGGAACGATGCGATTATAGACACCTCTGTCCGCTTGTCAAGTCAAGTGCCCCGGCTCACCAAGCCTCGGCCGGAACGGAACGCGACGCTTTCTTCTTCGCCTGCAACGACTTAGCTGCAAGGACCTTCTCCTGGGCGCGCCTTGAGCGTCTACGCTTCTGGCGCCTCAATTTCGCCACTCGGGCCGCCTCCGCGCTCTGTTCGCCCCGCATCCGGGCCTCCAGCTTGTCGGCCAGCGCCCGCCTCGCCAGGAACCGGTTCAGGGCCTGTGACCGCTCCTGCTGCATCTTCACCTCGATACCGGTTGGCACATGCTTCAGATAGACCGCAGTCGAAGTCTTGTTCACGTTCTGCCCGCCCGGACCGCCGGCCCGGATGAACTTCTCAATCAAGTCCTCCGGCTTCACGCCCAGGCTCAAGAGCCGCGCTGCGAGCGCCGCCTCTTTGACTGAACTAGCACCAGCCCCAGCCATCTAGGTGTTACCAGCGCTTGCCCCGCTGCCTTCGACCTGATCAGCCTTGCGTGCCTCAAGCTCGGCTTCCAGATACTTCCGCTCTTCGGCCAGCTCCCGCACCCGGTTGAAGTCCATCGCCTGCCGGGCGGATTCGTGCTCGGCTTCGATTTCCCTCAGCCGTTGCTCGATGTCGGCTACCGGGTCGGCCGATTGGTGAACGACAGACCCTTTGCCACGGGCTCTGGACTTCTGACTTCTAGCTTCTAGCTTCCGGCTTCTGACGTCGTTCTTCGTCCTCTGTCCTTCTTGCTTTGTCCTTTGTCCCTGTGACTTCGGACTTCCAGCACCGTGCTTGACCACCCGACCGGCGGCATAGCTGTAGTTCCCGGGGAACAGCATCGCCCGGCCAGCTTCAATTCGCACCGTCTTGTCCGCCAGCTCATCGAGCATGAAACGGTCGTGCGCGGCAAAGACCACGGTCCTCCGGTAGCGACGGATCGCCTCGAACAGAATCTCCCGCGACTGGATGTCCAGGTGGTTCGTCGGCTCATCGAGAATCAGCAGGTTCGATGGGGTCAACAGAGCCCGGATGATGGCCAGCCGGCTCCGCTCCCCGCCCGAGAGCACCGCCACCTTCTTGTCCAATGCGTCACCCGAGAACAGGAACGTGCCGAGAATCCCCTTCAGTTCGTTCTCGGTGAACCCGGCGCCCGCGTCGGCCGCGGCCTCGAGCACAGTCATCTCCGGGTCGAGCATCTCTTCCGCGCCCTGCTCGTAGTACGCAATCTGCGTCTTCTGGCTGGCCCATGCCTCGCCCGAATCCGGCGCGAGCTTGCCCGCGATGATGCGGAGCAGCGTCGTCTTACCCTGGCCGTTGGCACCGAAGAGGCCGATCTTCTCGCCTCCGCCCACCACGAGGTCCACGTCCTCAAGCACCTGCTTCGGCCCGAACCGCTTGGCCACGGAACGGAGGTCGACCGCTTTGCCGTACACCTCGCTCGCTTCCGGGAACCGGATGCGGATTGCCGGCATCGTCTCCGGCGGTTCCACCAACTCCAGCTTGTCGAGCATCTTCTGGCGACTCATCGCCCGCGGCGCGGTATCCTTGCGCCCCTTGTACTGGGCGATGAACTGCTCGGTGCGCTTGATGAACTGCTGCTGTTCCTCGAACTTCTTGAGCTGCCGCTCGTCCCGCCGGACCTTGTCATCCAGGTACTTCGAGTAGTCCCCGGGAAAGATGAACATCTTGTGCGACTCGATTGCCCAAACCTTCTGCACGACGGCGTCGAGGAGATACCGGTCGTGGGCAATCATCACCACCGCTCCCTTGAACGTACTCAGGTATTCCTGCAACCATTCGATCGAACGGATATCGAGGTAGTTGGTCGGCTCATCCAAGAGCAGCACGTCCGGTTCTTCGAGCAGCATCCGTGCCAGGGCCAGCCGCACCTGGAACCCGCCGCTCTGGGTCCGGGTCTGCTTGTGAAAATCCTCCTCCGCGAACCCCAGGCTCATCAGCACCTTCTCGGCCCGGGGCCGGCGGTCATAGGCGTCATGCCCGAAGTGGTGCTGCAGCACGGAATACCGGTCCAGCACCTCCTGTAGCTCGGCCGGCGGCATGTTCGCGTCCTTCATCCGGTGCTCAAGCTCGATCATCTCTGCCTGGACGTCGTCCAGGTGCTTGAACGCTGTCATCGCCTCCTCCAGCACGGTCCGCTCGCCCACGACCGCGCCGGTCTGCGGTAGATAGGCGACGCAGGTGCCCCGTCGCCGGTCAACCGACCCGCGGGTCGGCTCCAGCTCGCCAGACATCAACTTCAGGATCGTCGACTTGCCCGACCCGTTCGGGCCGGCCAGGCCGATGCGGTCCTCCGGCCCGACGAAGAGATTGACGTCGTGATAGAGTTCCTGCGTGCCGAACTCCATCGTGATATTCGACAGGGAGATCACGTGCCAAGACTACCCCTGAAACGCCCGCCGTTCAAGAACGGTGGGCTCTGCTGCTCGCCTGCAACTGGGGGCAAAGGCAATTCCCTTCCTGGGTACGGGCGAGAACCGGCAGCGGATTCCCGCCCGCTTGCAGACCGAGACGTCACGGAATCGGCGCGGCCACGTTGAAGACGTCGGTACGGATGGCCTGGAGCACGGCCTCTTCCGAGGCGTCGGTCCGATGACCGGCTGCTCGGCTCTGCGTCGGGTGCGTGAACCGCAGACTCGAAAC
>JAFGRF010000268.1 GCA_016935295.1 Caldifarciminota bacterium
AGGCGGTGACGCGGAATCGGTCCCCCTCGACCGTGGCCCCGGCGGCAATCGTGCCGTAGTTGGAGGTCGAATCGACCATGGTCAGGTAGGAACAGAACGTCCTGAGGACCGCGTTCGTCCCGGTCGCATCAACTGCACCTTCGTTCTTGACCGAAACGTACAAGTCAGTCGTGTCACCGGCGTCGAGCCTGCCGTCCGGGTCATCGATGCGCAGTCCGGCGAAGACCAGCGCGGGGCCATTGGAGCTGCCGCTGACCGGCACGAGCCCGTCAAAGGGATAGTAGTTCTGGGCGCTGGCCGACAGGTCAAGACTGCCGGCACTAGCCGGCGCAACCAGCAGGTCGACCCAGCCTTGCGAATTGGTCCAGCCGCGGTCATAGGTTTCACTGCCCTTGCTCAGGCAGACCAGCGCACCCCGGACCGGGGCAGAACCGTCCTTGACGGTCGCGCGCACTGTCTGGATGCCGGTCGGGACTGAGCCCGGTGCGGTCACGGTCAGGGTTCCAGGTGTCTCCGACCAGACATGGAGCGTTGGGTCGCCGAACAGGTTGAGCTCGAACACGCACCAGCGCCAGACCTCCTGGTTCATGGCGAGGCCGCGGAAATAGTCCTTGGAGAGCATGCCGATGGTGCCAAACTGAGTCGCGTGGCCCTGGACGAAATAGCGGTAGAACTGGAGGTCGAGCAACTCCGACGGTCCGAGCGCCGGTGGGTAGCCGAACCCGTAGCGTGAGTTGAGCATACAGGCGACGCACCCGCCGTTCGCGGCATTCACCAGCGCTTCGGCTAGGCACTCGTCGTTGTCGAACCAACCCGACTCACATGCCATCGAGTTGACGAAGTTGAGTCTGGTGAAGCCGTTGGTCAGCCCGGATACCTCGTTTCTCCACATCACCGAGAATGTGTAGGGATTCCCGTGCGCGCCCACGTGGGAAAGCTGAAATCCCCGGCTCAGCGAATCCGCGTAGACGCCGTCGTCCGGGTCCTCGAGGTGCGCGTGAGTCCAGCCGGACGGAAACGTGTTGGCGATGATATGGTTGATGACCTTGCCGTGGTAGGGGTCGAAGAGCATCGTCGAGCCGTACATAGCACGCTTGAGCCGCGTCGTATCCTGGTGCTTCTCGAACATCGTATCCTTGGCGAAGAACGTGTTGACGTGAGACGCGTTGTCCACCGGGACCCGGCCGATGAACACATCGTAGTAGAGGTCGACCGAGTCCTCCATCTCGCCGAAAAGGTTGTTGTTGTTCGAATCCCACGAGTACTGGAGGTCGGCGTAGTACATATCCGACGCTATGTCCTCGGTGATTTCCTCGACGGTGAGCCGACAGGTCCGCACCGGCACGATGCCGTCGTCCCCGCCGATGAGCACCCATTTCAGGCCGTGGTTCTGCCAGTAGTCCTTCACGCAGTTGCGGATCTTCTCCGGATTGTCCCGCCCGGAGTAGGAAGCGTAGATCGACTCGGTCTTCATGATCACGGTCTTGATGCCGCGCCGGGTCTTCCAATCCGCGAACGCCTGGAAGTTGGCGGCACGTGCATTCGAAGTGATGAGCAGCATGTCGCACAGCGAATCCGCCATCAGCCTCGTGGCCGGTGCCCATCCCGCAACCTGCTCGGGATTCGCCACCAGCGCGCGGACGTTCCGGCCCATCAGGTCAACCTGCGACTGGTCGAGGCGCAAAACCTCGTGCCGGTTACGCTGATAGTGCACCGCGACCTTAATGCGCGTGACCATCTCGGCCCGCTTCTCTGCCGCATAGTAGCGCACGGGCGCAACCTGAATGGACGCAATCCGGTAGCCGCCCATCGAACCGGACCTGGTGAAACTGACTGCCTGGGCCGGGTATGCCTCACTCGACGCGTAGGCCTTTGCATCCGGCGGGACAAACGCAGAAGCGCCATTCGTCATTCGGCGATCGTCATTCGCCAATACCCGGGGCCGCTGGCTCGGATAGATGTTGAACTCGCCGGACAGAGTCTGGGTGGACAGGCTCACCACATCCACGCCGGTCACCTCCGCGTCCGGCGGAATCACCACGTTGTATATCGCGAGCGGCAGATTGGGATAGCCCGGTTCGGAAGTAGAGCACCCAAGGGACATGGCCGGAAAACGGGGGCTGTACCGCGCCGCTCGCTCCCGCGGTACCACGGGCACGTTCGACGCAGGCGCTCCGAGGGACTGTCCCCCGTTTTCCCCGGCCCCGACCAGGGAAATCGCATCATAGCCGTCAACCTTGCCGAACTCGAATTCACTTTGGCTGAACTCAAACGAAAGGGACATGACCGAATTGCCCGGCAATTCGGATCGTGTCCCGATTCCCAGGGCGAACGTGCCAAGCCCGGCGGCTATGACAAGTAGCAGAACACGGACGAAACGCAACATCAAGAACCTCCACAGGTCTCACAGGTCACACAGGACAGAGAACCGGCGCGCAATGCCCCGGTATCTTGTTATTCTAGCCCGAGGTGAGTGCCGGTCAAATACAGCGACAATCGCTGATTGACGGGGACTGGGAACCCTGCTAGGATTCTGCCCGGTCGAGAGTTGGAGCCGAAGCGGTCAGAGCAAACGCAAAGGAGTCTGAGTGAAAGTCATCACCGTCATAGCGGCCACGCTGCTTCTGATACTGCCGGTCGCAGCCAAGACAGTCAACGTCGGCCTGGGCGCCGAATACACAGACGTCCAGACCGCGCTAGATGCAGCCTCTTCCGGCGATGTGGTGAACGTCGCCGCCGGCTATTACAGCGTGCCGGACGGGGTCGAGGTGAAAAAGAGCAACGTCACCCTGAAAGGCGCGGGCCCGGAGCAAACCTACCTTGACGGCGAAGGCGATGCGTACAGCGTTATCAAGATCGGTGCTGAGGGCGTGACGGTCACCGGCTTCACACTGAAGGGCGGTTCGAGCCACGGCGTCTACATCAACAGCAGCAACTGGGGCAACATCCACCACAATGTCATCACCGGCAACGGCGACCGCGGCATACTGCTGGGCATGGGCACGCCCCACGCCGTGATCGACCACAATACCTTCGCCAACAACAAGGTGAGCGCTATCTACGCGTACACCGATGACCCCAGGACCAAGTTCACGAACAATGTCGTCTACAAGAACGGCCGTTCCATCGTCACCGACAGCACGATGAGCCACATGACCGTGAAGTACAACTGCTTCCACGGTCAGTCGAATGATGAAGCCGCGGTCGCGACGAGCAAGACCAATCTCCATGACGACCCCATGTTCGTCGATGCCGAGAGCGACTTCCATCTCCAGAAAGGCTCACCTTGCCTGGGCAAAGGCGAGAAGAAACCGAACATCGGCGCGCTGGGCACGGGCACGAACCCGGTCGTCGAGAAGCCTGCGAGCAAGGAGAACGGCGGTCAGTATCGGGTTGTGGTGTTCACCAATGACGAGGACCTTGGTGAGAAGATACTCAACGTCATCAAGGCGGCCGGATACGCCGATGACGAGAGCTACGTGACTGACGAACCCGACGACGACGCCAACATCAAGTACGGTGCGGCCGGCAGCGATGACATCAAGGCGATACGCAAGCTGGTGAGCGCGCTGTATGACGGCAAGATCGACTTGTCGGACGAGTTCGATTCGGACGACAACGACGTCTTCATCAGTCTCCCGTAGGCCGACGGGCGGCACAGAATCGAGAGGGCGGGCGCACGCTCGCCCTCTCTGCATCTTGACTGGGCATCGCCCAACGCTATCGTTCTAACGGAGGTACCCATGCCCAGACGTATCCTGCTTGTCGTTCTAGTTCTCGTCTCGGCCGCGCTGGCCTCGCGGCCATGGACTGATAGCGAGTTC
>JAFGRF010000269.1 GCA_016935295.1 Caldifarciminota bacterium
CCCTTGGACCCGTTCAGGGCAGCCGCCAGGCCGAGGTCGGTGATTCGCGCCGCCCTATCCGGGCCAATCATTATGTTGGCGGGCTTGATGTCGCGATGACAACGGAGGCCCTTGGTGTAGGCGTACTCCATGCCCCGGCAGCACTGAATCGCCCAGCGCAGTCCCTGCGCGAGGTCGGGCGGCTTCCGGCGCAGGTACCCGTCCAGCGTGTTCAGACCGCTCTCGTCGGGAGCCACGTGCTCCAGCCCGACGAACAGCCGGCCGGCGATGTTGATAATGTGGTAGGCGCGCACCACGTAGGGATGGCGACCCAGAGCAATCCAGGCGCTCGCTTCCTTGCGGAAGCGCTGCCGCGCCTGCTCGTCGGCCAGGTACTCGTCCCGGAAGGTCTTCAGGACGTAGACCTCCCTGGCTTCGTGAGAGTAGACGAGATAGGCCGCGCCGATCCCGCCCGCGCCGAGGACGTCATAGACCTCGTACTTGCCTCCGAGGACGTCGCCGCGTTTGCAGGCAGGACCCGGCGCCGGGTTCTGCGCGTCGGGATTCGTCGGTGCGCTCGAACTGATAGAACGACTGCTCAAGCCTGTAGCCCTATGAGCGAGTACCGCATGGCGGATTGCCCGTGACTGCGATTTGCCGGAAATGTCTCCGCGTGCATGGGTTCATGCTCACACCGACCTAGATGTTAGGCGCTCCAAGGTCGGTGTCAAGTCGTCGCGCGCGACCGACAGCAAAGCGAACCGACTTGACACCATCACTCCATCACTACCATCTCCGGGCCGCACTCGACCGCGGCCTAGCGTCCGGTTGCCAGTCGTGCGGCAAGGCGCTCCGGCAGGCCGGCTGCGCGTATCTTGGCCTGCACCGCGGCAACGTCGTAGGGAATGCGCAGGTACGCCATCGCCCGTACGTCATCGTCGTACAACATACAGCAGGCGCGCGGATCCCCATCACGGGATTGACCCACGCTGCCGGCGTTGATGAAGTACCTGGCGTCGGGCCGGAGCGTGAAGGGACGCTGACGCACCAGCCGGGCCTGCCCGCCGGGCAGTCGCTCCACCGCAAACGGCTGGTGCGAGTGCCCGACCACGCATACGTCGGCCTCACAGTGGTTCATCTCATGCGCGGCCTCGCGAACCGTAAGCACGTACTCCCAGGTCTCGGGTGCCAGGGGCGTGGAGTGGACGATGAGCAGCGGCCCTTCAACGGCAGTAAGCGGCAGATTCGCGAGAAAGAGCCGATTCGGCTCGGTCAGGAGCGGCCGGGTCCAGAGCGCGGCTTGAGACGCGGCCGCGTTGAAACTGGCAAGGGGAACTTGGCCCACGACGCCGTAGTCGTGGTTGCCTGCCACGCTGACGCAACCCAGCTCCCGGACGATTTCAACGCAGCGGTTCGGATCCGGTCCGTATCCGACAATGTCACCGCAGCAGACGAACCTGGTTGCGCCTTTGTCCTGCAGTGCGTCGATGACCGCCTCGAGTGCTTCGAGGTTCGCGTGGATGTCGGAGACTATGCCAAGCTTCACGGGTCAGGGACCGGTCGGACAATCACGGATTCCTACCTCTGAATCCGTTCGCCGCTCTGTCACGGCTGGTTGGCCCGGTCCGTTTCCTGGTACACGCTGTCGAGCACGCCGTTCACAAACTTGCCGGCATCGTCGTCGCCGTACTTCTTGGCGATCTCCACCGCCTCGTTGATCGTCACCTTGGGCGGGATGTCGTCGAAGTAGAGAATCTCCGCCGCAGCCAACCTGAGGATTGCCCGGTCGAGCATGGTCAGCCGTTCGAGCCGCCAGCGCATGAGGTGCCGGCGCAGCGCGGCGTCGATCTCCTGCTGGTTGCCCAGCGCGGAATCCACCAGCCGTCGCAGGTATGTCTCCGCCTCGTCCGGCGGGTTCTTGCGCAGGAGAATCTCCGCAATCGTATGCTCCGGTTCATCGCCGACGAGGTCAAGCCGGTACAGGACTTCCAGCGCGCACTCGCGGGCCTGTCGCCGATTGGTCATCCGGTCAGAATGTAATCAGGCTGCCTGGTGCTCCAGCGGCCCAGTGGGGAACGCGCCGTCGGGCCCTGTCACTCGACCGCTTGACCACTAGACCACTTCTGCTATGCCAGCTTCTGCTTCTCGAGGTCGGCCATTTCGATGGCCGAAAGGGCCGCGGTCCAACCCTTGTTGCCGGACTTGGCGCCGGCCCGCTCCAGCGCCTGTTCGAGCGTATCCGCCGTGATGACGCCGAACGCCACAGGCACACCGGTCTCGAGATAAACATGGGCTATGCCCTTTGCCACCTCCGAGGAGATGTACTCGGCGTGCGGCGTATCCCCGCGTATGACCGCGCCCAGCGCTACGACGGCGTCGCACTTCTTCGTCGAGGCGATGCGCAGCGCGACCGCCGGGATCTCGAATGCGCCCGATACCCAGACGATGTCCACGGCTTTGGCATTGTGCCTCTCAAGGCAGTCGAGTGCGCCTCCGAGCAACTGCTTGCCCACCAGCTCGTTGAACCGCGACACCACTAGCGCGAACCTGCGGCCGGTCGCGTCGAGCTTGCCCTTAAACTCCCTGGTCTCCATGTCCGACTCCTTTCTCCAATTCGCCGAGCAGGTGCCCGAGCCTGTCCCGCTTGGTGACGAGATAGCGGATGTTCTTCTTTCCCGGCCTGACCACGAGCGGCACGCGCTCAACCACGTCGAGCCC
>JAFGRF010000031.1 GCA_016935295.1 Caldifarciminota bacterium
ATCAAGTGCGGCCCCGAACTCCCTTCCCACCAGCCTCTCGCTCATCCTCTCCACTTGTCGTATGTGCAACCCACGTGCCAGGAGCAGCATACCCAGGCGGCCTGCCCGGTCGCCTCGTTGCTCTCCTGTGACGGTGTCCAGGACTGCTGCCGGTGTGCCCGCCGCCAATCCAGGGCTGTTACACGGAGTGTCACATCTGCAATGCAGTTGTCTCGTGTGTTACATCGTACACACGCCCCGCTCCTACCCGCACGTACCAAGAGACGAACGCACGCCTCCGAACTTGAAACGGCCGACCGCTCCGATATACTGAAACGGCCGGCGCAGCAATCGAAGAAAGGAGCAGCGTGGCGACGCGGTTCGACGATATCTGGCAGGAAGACCCTGAGCTCTACGCCCTGCTGCGCGATTCGCCCACGCTGGAGGTCGCCCGCAAGCGTACCTTCGACTATCTGAACCACCAGGAGCTCCTGTTCCTCAATCACGACTTCAACACCCACGCGCTCGAGTTGGCCACGGTCCTCGACTGCGTGGACGCAATGAAGCAAATCGCAGCGGTGCGTAACGAGAAAGTGTCGGGAACCAGCGCCATCAAGCACCTGCAGGACGCGGCTCAGGGGCACGAACCTTCAGAGAAGCTGAGCCCGGGCTTCATCGAGGAATTCCGCCATCTGTTCCGGGCGTTGCGCGGCCGTTCCAAGCTCTACCCCGAACCGGTCGGTCGCTTGTCGAAACGCCTCTCCGGCCGCGCCGCAGCCCGGGTACGCTCACGCGGCCTCGACCAGATGGCCGTGTTCGTCGAAGAACGGATTCGGCGCTACCCGACCGGCCTTGACCGGGCCGTGGCCGAACGGAGAAGAGCCAACCGGCGACGGATCATGGAGGCACTGGCCTGCGACCGCCGAAGCTGGACCGACTACAAATGGCAGACACGCCACATCATCCGTGACGCCGACACACTGGGCCGGCTGATCAGGCTGGCGCCAGAAGAACGGGAAGCAATCGACGCAGCAGTTGAGTGCCGGCTCCCGTTTGGAGTCACTCCCTACTACGCGTCGCTGATGGACTTCAATGCCAGCCGGATACTGGACCACGCGGTACGCGCCCAGGTCATACCGACGCCGGACTATGTCGCTGCCATGCGGGCCAACCGCGACCAGGGCCTCCATTCGCTGGACTTCATGCACGAGTCCGACACGTCGCCCATCGACCTTGTCACGAGACGCTACCCGCAGATAGCGATACTGAAGCCGTTCAACGCCTGTCCACAGGTCTGCGTCTACTGCCAGCGCAACTGGGAGATCGCCGAACCGATGGCGGCCGGTGCGGCCGCGACCCCGGCCCGGATTGATGCGGCAATCCGGTGGTTCCGACGCCGACGCTATCTGACCGAGGTACTGGTGACCGGGGGTGACCCGCTCGCGGCCGGCACCGACTTCAACGTGCGCATAATCGAGCAGCTCGCCCGTATCCGGCACATCCAGCGGATCCGCATCGGCTCGCGCGTACCGGTCACCCTGCCGATGCGCATCACGCCCAAACTTGCCGCGGCGATTGCCCGCTTCCACAAACCGGGACGCCGGGAAATCTGCCTGGTGACCCATATCCAGCACGTCTACGAGATTACGGCCGAAACCGTGCACGCCATCCAGGAGCTGCGCTCGCGCGGCATCTCGGTCTACAACCAGATGGTCTTCACCCGCGAGAACAGCCGGAGATTCGAGGCGGCGGCCCTGCGCCGTCTGCTGCGGCTGGTCGGCGTCGACCCCTACTACACGTTCAGCACCAAGGGCAAGGAAGAAACCGTGGACTACCGCGTACCGATCGCCCGCCTGCTTCAGGAGCAAAAGGAAGAAACCCGGCTGATGCCCGGACTGGTCCGCACCGACGAGGCGGTTTTCAACGTACCGGGTATGGGCAAGAACTACGTCCGGGCCCGGCAGCATCACCGCCTGATAATGGTCAGGCCGGACGGCCGGCGCGTCTATGAGTTCCACCCCTGGGAAAAGGGAATATCACTTGCCCCCACGTATATCCACGTCGATGTAGGTATCTGGGAGTACCTCGGGTGGCTCAAGTCGGTCGGCGAGAACACGCGTGACTACCGCAGCATCTGGTACTACCACTAGGCACCGGCGTGACGCTGGCCTGAAGTCCGACGCGTGAGACGCTCCCCGGCTCGACGCCCGCGATCGACGCCTGCCGTTCGTCCGGCCGAGCGCGAACGATTCGACAACCTCAGCCGCCGCGCCATCGCTCTCTGGCAATCCGACCCGCCCGCCGCAATGCCTCAAGTCGCCCGGCTGGCGAAAGAGTCAGATGCAAGAGGGCTGGCCGACTTCGCATCCCTGGCGGCGCGGCTGACCGCCGAGTACGAACTGCGTCGGGCCGACGTCAAGGCCGCGGCGCGCAGCGCCTCGCAGGCTCTGCGGCTCGGCCGGCGGGCGCGGCGACCTGACCTCGTCGCCGAAGCGACCGTGACCGGCGGCCGGGTCCGGGCCGCAGCCGGCCGCTACGAAGAAGCCGAGGCCGCGTACCGCGGCGGCATCGAGAAAGCGCGCGAAGTCGGCGCGGCCCAAGCCGAGTTTCTGGCATCGGCGGGCATGGCCGAGCTGATGCTGCTTAAGGGTCTGCCCCATGAGGCGCTCGAGTTCGCCGGCCGTTGCGCGACGCTCGCGCGCGACCTGGACGACTTTCACCGATCACAGGCCTTGAGTCTGCAAGGCGCGGCACATGGACTTAATGGCACCTGGGACAGGGCGACGGGCAGCCTGTACCGGGCCCTGACCATCAGCGACCGCTTCGATTACCTCGAAATCCAGGCCCAGGTACGTTGCCGGCTCGGTACGCTGCTTCTTCTCCGCGGCCGGGCTGATGAGTCGGTCTCGCTCCACAGGCAGGCAGTTGACTGGGCAACCCACTCCGGACACGTGTGGCTGCTCGCCGCCTCGCTCTGCGGCCTGGGGCAGGCCTATCTCCGGCTGGGCCACCATGCGAGCGCCGTTCACGCCTGTAGTCTCGTACAGCGTCTGGGCGACAGGCTGCGCCCCCCCCACGCACTTGTCGCCATTCTGAGACTGCAGGCCGAACTGGCGATCGCCGGCGGAACGACGCCCGACGCCGCCCGGCTGCTGAACCGGGCGGTCGCCCTGCTGGCAGATACCGGGCTGGCACGGGACCAGGGCCGGACCCTGGCGCTGCGCGCGCGGGTCTTTGAACTGGCCGGCGACCCGGCACTGGCGCGATGCGACCTCGAACAGGCGATCGAGGTTCTGTGCGAAATGCCGTCCAGCTACGAACTCGCGCAGGCTCGGATGCAGTACGCACGGCTCCTTGCCGCCGCGGGTGAGCGCAAGCCGGCCGCCCGGATGTTTGCAGCAGCCGGACGCACATTTCGGAAGCTCTCGCTCGTTGCGGAGTGGACAGATGTAGCGCAGGCCCTGGTCGCTCTGTACGAACCGAACGCCCGCGAGGCTGCACTACTCGAGTCTGTCAAGGGTATGGTGGCTGCCGTCCCTGAACCCGTGGTGCTCCTGAGCAGCCTGCTCCGTCTCATCACCGAGGCACTCGAGTACGACCATGGACTCATCTTCATCGGCAGCCGAACCGTGTGCGCTACCGGGAAGCCGAACCTCGCCCGGGCGGCCGAACTTAGGCGCCGGAAGCAGACCACGAACGACCGACTGACCGCCTGCTTACACGTGCGCCTCTCCGGCCGACCGCCCGGCTTCGTCTACCTTGAGCGCTCGGACGATACCGGACCCGGCATCAGCCGACTGCTCGCTGGTCGGCTGGCCGCGGCCCTGGCCGGTCCGCTTAACGCTGTCTCACTAGCGCGGCCCCGGCATCGTCAGATCAAGGGCCTCAGGTACGAAGGGCTCATCGGACGTAGCCCGAGGATGGTCGAGAACTTCAACACCGTAGTGAAGGTGGCGAGCGCACCGATATCGGTGCTCATCCATGGCGAGAGCGGCACCGGCAAGGAACTGCTGGCCCGCTCGATCCACGAATCGGGTGCGCGCAGCCGCGCCCCGTTTGTGCCGATCAACTGCGCGGCCGTGCCCGAAACCCTGCTCGAAGCCGAGCTGTTCGGCATCGCCGGCGGCACCGCAACCGGGGTCGCTGCCCGCAAGGGTAAGATCGAACTGGCCGACAGCGGGACCGTTTTTCTCGATGAAATCGGCGACATGAGCCAGTTTCTGCAGGCCAAACTCCTGCGGGTGATACAGGACAACGTGGTCGAACCCGTGGGCAGCCGGAACCCGGTTCACGTAGACATACGTGTCGTGGCCGCCACCAACAAGGACCTCGACGAGATGATGCGGCGCGGCGAATTCCGGGAGGACCTTTACTACCGGCTGAA
>JAFGRF010000270.1 GCA_016935295.1 Caldifarciminota bacterium
GACGACAAGGGCGAGGTCCAGGTCAACCGCGGGTTCCGCATCGAGATGAACTCGGCCATCGGGCCGTACAAGGGCGGACTGCGCTTCCACCCCAGCGTCAACCTCGGTATCCTCAAGTTCCTCGCGTTCGAGCAGGTGTTCAAGAACTCGCTCACTACGCTGCCGATGGGCGGTGGTAAGGGTGGAAGCGACTTTGACCCCAAGGGCAAGAGCGACAACGAGGTGATGCACTTCTGCCAGGCGTTCATGAGCGAGCTGTTCCGGCATCTGGGACCGGATACCGACGTGCCGGCCGGCGACATCGGTGTAGGCGGACGGGAAATCGGCTTCATGTTCGGCCAGTACAAGAAGCTGCGCAACGAATTCACCGGCGTCTTGACCGGCAAAGGCCGGAACTGGGGCGGCTCCCTGATTCGGCCCGAGGCCACCGGGTACGGCGCGGTCTACTTCGCGCAGGAGATGCTGGCGACGCGGGGCGAGTTCCTGAAGGGCAAGCACTGCCTGGTTTCCGGCTCGGGCAATGTGGCCCAGTACACGGTCGAGAAGCTGAACCAGCTCGGCGCGGTAGCAGTCACCCTCTCCGACAGCTCGGGCTGCATCTACGATGAGGCTGGGATCGACGGTGAGAAGCTCGCGTTCGTGATGGAGCTCAAGAACGTCAAGCGCGGCCGCATCAAGGATTACGCCGACAAGTTCAAGGGCGCGGTCTACACGCCGGCCGACCGGAAGGCCGACTCGAACCCGCTCTGGGACCACAAGGCCCATTGCGCTTTCCCGAGCGCGACCCAGAACGAAGTCAACGCCAGGGACGCCGCCAACCTGCTCAAGAACGGGGTCTACGTCGTGAGCGAGGGCGCCAACATGCCTTCGGTCCCCGAGGCGGTCGAGCAGTTCATCAAGGCCAAGATCCTCTACGGACCGGGCAAGGCGGCCAACGCCGGCGGCGTCGCCACCTCCGGGCTTGAGATGTCACAGAACAGCCTGCGCCTCTCCTGGACGCGGGAAGAGGTCGACCAGCGGCTGAACGGCATCATGAAGGCCATCCATGCCCAGTGCGTCCAGTACGGCAAAGAAGAGGATTGCGACTACGTGAACTACGTAAACGGCGCCAACATCGCCGGCTTCGTGAAGGTTGCCGACGCGATGCTCGACCAGGGCGTGGTCTAGCTGGGACGAGTCCGTTTCACTCGGGCCGGAGCCTTCTGGTTCCGGCCCGATGCTTCACGGCGTCGGGTGCCAGTGCCGAGCTTCCGCTCCGTGCCTGCTTGACGTCGGACCACAGGCAGGCTATATTCACTGAGAAAGTGTGAGGTGCCAAGTGAAGACGCTTGACGAGATAGTCGAGGCAGCAAAGGAGCTGCCTGAGGAGCTCCAGTTTGAAGTGAGGGACTTTGCGAGGTTCCTGAAGGCGACTCGCAGGCATCCCAAACAGAAATACCTGCGCCAAACGTGGGCCGGCGCCCTGCGCGAGTATCGCGACCAGTACACGTCGCTGGAACTCCAGAAGAAGGCGCTTGAGTGGTGGGGAGATTGATGTACCAGGTTGACACGAACGTCTGGCTGGAGAGCATCCTGGACCAGGAGAGAGCCGAAGAAGCGCGCGATTTCATGCGGCGGGTTGAAGGACGGCTGCTGGCGGTTTCGGAATTCTCGATTTGCTCCGTGTGCATCATCCTGAACCGCATGAAGAAGCAGGAGGCCTGCGCTGATTTCCTCGCAGATGCCATCGCCGACACCGGCCTGCTGAGAATCCGTCTTGACATTCCGGACATAATAAACGCACTCGACGTCGGCAAGCGCTACCGGCTCGATTTCGACGACGCCTACCAGTACGTCGCGGCCGCCAAACACGACCTGACTCTCGTCAGCTTCGATTCCGACTTCGACCAGACCGACCGCGGAAGAAAGAGGCCGGCGGAAGTGCTGGGAGAGCCGCCCATCGTCCGGGACCGGCCCGCGTCGAAGCCGCGCCGTGGACGTGTCCGCAAGCCCTGAGTCGCAGACCCGGCACCCCTCGTCATCAGCCCCGTGGTCTGCAGGCGGGCCGCCGGCTACCGGCCACTAGTATCGCCGGTGCACGTCGTTCGACTACATCTATGTTCCCTCTCGACATGCCCCGGCATCGACTGAGTCAGGTATCCCGGCGTATTCCTGCCACCAGATGAGCTAATCATGAGATTGAAAGTGGACAAAGAAAGTGATGCGCTGTATCTGCGGCTAGATGAGGCTGCGGTGGTGGAGTCTGAGGAAGTCCAACCCGGCGTGGTCCTGGACTACCGCGGCCGACAATGTGGTCGGCGTCGAAATCCTCGACCTCAACAAACGCATGTCGCCCGAGCGCCTTCGCGTCCTGCGACTGGAACCGGTCTAGGTCGCCCTCGCCGGCCATGTGACTGGCCCGCCTGCGGATTGACAGCGGGATGGGCCGGAATAGAATCATCGCGTCATGAACCTGCGGCGGTGGTGCCTCGTCCTCCTGCTCGGAGCGACGGCGGCGTTCGGAAGCAGGCCGTCGTTCCAAGAACACGCGGCGGTGCAAGAGTCGCTGGCGCCGAGGCTGTACTTCGTCAGAGCAGCCCAAGCGCAAGCTCAAGCCCAAGCCGGGCAGAAGCCGCAAGCCATCCGCAAGGTCGTTCTTGTCGAGTGACGCAGAGTTCGGGAAAGCGCCGGGCAGGCAATCTGCCAGACATCTCTCCGAGTAGTTCTCCCAACTCTCCTCCGAATTGCCCGGCAGATTGCTCTCCGGGCTGCATGCTGAGCGATTTTCGGGGCAGTCTGCGGAGCAGTCCATGGAGCAGTCCTCCGCACAGCTTCCCAGGCAGGTTGCCGGGTTCCCTACCGAACAGCCCTCGGAGTAGCTGAGCACACAGCCGTCCAGTCAGCTCTCCGGATTCCTCTCCGGACAGCCTGAGGAGCACTCTCCCGAACTGCTTTCCGGATAGCTTGCCGAACTACCTCCAGAATAGCCCAGGGGGCGGGATAGGGGAGATTCACCAATACCTAATAACTAGTTACTAATGACTAATTTAGGACATCTTCGGACAGGAATCAGATGGGGCCTATAGGAAACTGGGGATGTCCCGCCAGTCTCAAATCGGCCACCGGATTTGACCCTATTTCCGAAGGAAGTAGGACGTACGGGAGCAGGCTTCTACACTCAAGACACCAAGACGCCAACGGCCGGGCGAAGTCAGGTCTCAGATTCTAGACTTCAGATGTCAGAAGTGCCGGATCCGTCTTTCACGCTGCGATCCGAATTCTCCCCGGCCCGTTTTGTGCCTTTGTGGCCTGGTGGTTAGCTCCGTTTCCCGTCTGCTCCTGCCGGGTGGTGCAAAGGCGCGAAAGCGGGGACAGTCCCTCGGAGCGCGCGGACGCGCGGTACAGTCCCCGTTTTCGCGGTCATGTCCCTCATTGTACCGGTCCGGGTTTGACCTACGGGGTGAATCGACTAGATTGAATCGTGCTCGGCAGGTTTCTGTTCCGCTGGCGCGGAGTCATCGGCGTGCTCGCGTTCGCCGTCGTCTTCTGGCTGGCAAGACCGACGTTCGGGTCGTGCCTCCTCGGCGTCCCGTTGCTGGTTCTCGGACTGGCAATCAGGTTCTGGGCGTCGGGCTATATCGGAATCGAGGGACGAGTGAGGGAAATCGGAGCGAGGCAGAGGATTGTCAGCGGGCCGTACAGGCTGTTCAGACACCCGCTGTACATCGGGAACTTTCTGCTGGTTGTCGGCATGCTGCTGGCATTGCGGCCAGCAGTGCGGCTTGCGGCGGTCGTGTTGGTGGGATTCGTCATAGAATATGCGATCATTGTCGCTGCAGAGGAGAGGCAGTTGGCGGCGCTGGGGGGCAGGGGACGAGGGCAGAAGACAAGCTCGAAAGAAGAAGCTCGAATGACGATTGAAGCCCGAAGCACGAATGAGGAAATGGGCGAAAAAGGAGACAGTCCCTCGGAGCGCGAAGACGCGCGGTACAGTCCCCATTTTCGCCAAGGTCCAGAGTCATTCCGGCTGAGTCGGGCTCTGGTGGAGTGGCGGACGTGGGTGGTGACGGGATTGGCGTGGGGGCTTGGTTTGCTGAAGGCGTTCATTACAATGTAGACGAAAACGGGGACAGCCCCCGGCCGCGGGGACGCGGCCGCAATCCGGTACAGTCCCCGTTTTCGGGAAAATGTCCCGCGCTAGCGGCGGGGGAGGATTTCGAACTCGGCGGTTGCCGAGGCGTGGTCGACCGGGTGCGATGCGTCGGCCAGATCCGTTACGCGGCTGATGAGTAGATACGGGCCGGGCTTCAAGTCCATGGTGTGCACGCGTTCGACTGCAACTCCTCTGGTGCCAGGACCGTTGACGTATCTGCGTGGGGTCGGCAGGACGGCTCTCTCTCTTGTGTCCCGTTGAATCAACTCGTAGGCGACTTCGGCATTGTGGCTCCCGGTCGAGTCAGTGTTGAGGTGGTAGATTTCATACAGCACATAGAATGACTGGCCGCTACGCACGCGCGGAGTGACTAGAGGAATCACGCGCGCCCAGTCGGGTCTGGTGAACTGAGTGCCTTGGGGCGTGGAGTCGACCAGCGAGTAGAAAAGGACGTCGGACACGGGCTGGTTGCGGTGCGCATAGTCAATCAGGTTCAGGTCCTGCATCCTGAGTGATGCTGCCTGGCCGTCGGCGGTGGCGGCTGCTACGCTGAACGTATAGACGTCCGCGGGAAGGCTGAAGACCTCACGGCCGACGGCGAAATCGGCGGCGGTGGTGTCGGGAGGCATTGTGCAGGTCACCCATGATGACAGGTGGGCGGGAGTCCCCTTGGCCCGAGGAGCAAGGTCGATCGTGATGCTGACAAGCGGCTGCGATCGGGGCAGGAACTCGGCCAGGACGGCCCGCAGGGGTATTCCGAACGCAAGCTCGACCTCGACCGAGTCGCCATGCTGACCCAGCCGGCCCAACGAGATCTCAAGCCCAAGCGGCCGAGCGTTGCCCGCGAACTCGGGAGCAGAACGTTCGAAAGTCACCGATTCGAGAGCAGGCATCCGCGCCTTCGGACCGTACTCGCTCTGGCCGACGACCTTGTACGCGGTCCCGGTCTTGACGAAGTCGAACTGGCGACCTAGAGAGTCGTACGACCATACCTCGGCCGGGTTGACGAAGGCACGGCCGGACTCGGTCTCAACCGGCTTCGGTTCGTACTGCTCGCGGCGCGCCGGGCCGTAGCGGATGAAGGTACGCACGCGGTCATCGTTCAGCAGGTCAATCGC
>JAFGRF010000271.1 GCA_016935295.1 Caldifarciminota bacterium
CCACTACCCCTACAGCGCGGCCGGGCCCGGGGTCTTACAAGCGGTGCGGCAGGCCGGATTCTGGTTTGCCCGGACCGCGGGCGAGCGATTCAACGCACCGGCGAGCTTCGACCCCCTTCGGCTCAACAGCTTCGCGATGTACAGCGAGACGCTGCCGAATCTGCGCGAGTTCGCACGCATCGCCAGCGGCGGCCGCGGTCGGTGGACGATTCTGCTCTACCACCATGTGCTCGACCCGGACTCGCGCGAGCTTGCGACCATGGCCAGGCACAGAGTCGAGCACACCTACTCGGTCACGCCCCTGACATTCGGGCGTCAGGTGCGGCTTGCACGCAACACCGGCTCCTGGGTCGCGCCGGTCGACGACGTCGGGCGCTACCTGCTCCAATACCGGCAGGCAAAGCTCGACCTGCGCCAGTCCGAGCGCTCCGTGGTCATCAACATCGCCGGTGCCCGGACCGGCGGGCTTCCGGCCGTACCCATGACCGTCGTGCTTGACGTTCCGTGGCCGTGGGCAGCGGTCTCCGGCTCCGAGGCCGACGGCACCTATTCGTCTTATGATGGGACCATCCAGATACCGGTCCTGCCCGGCGAAGAAGTGACCATCACCCGTACCGACCCCCCCGGCACCGACTAGCGCGAACTGCCTTCCACGGCGACTACCGGGCGACGTAGAAGGTCGTGCTTCAGAAGTAGACAATAGACAGGATACGGGGCAGGTGCGAGCGCAAACCCGCCTCTGTGCCGTCGGGGAGTCAGAAAGCGATACTCCAAGCACCCCCAGATGTAGTAGTCGGCTACAGCCGCACCACAATTCTGCCGCCGGGGGGACGGCCCAAGCGAACTCAGAGAATCCAGAGTTCAGAAGTCAGATACCAGAGTTCAGAATTTGAGGACCGAGTCGGATTCGGCCCGACACTGCATGTAGCGTGAGAACAGACGCCCACCACAATTCTCCCGTCCGCCCCTCGGCCCCCAGACCGCCTGGGAAGCCGCAGTTGCCGATACAGTTGAGGATAGATTAAGCTATTGAATCACCGGTACTTTTGCCGCTAGAATGCGCCGAACAATGACGGGAACAATGACGGGTGCATTTTCCGGTACAATGCCGCGAAGATTTCGTCGTAGAATGATGGATACAGGTTGAGACTCAGGTTGAGGTTGAGTGCAGGATTCAGTTGACGACACAGTTCGCGGCGCAGTTTACGACCCAGTTCACGATTCCTTTGTCGGTACTTTCCGACGTACAATGAGAGGTACAATGAGAGACCGAATCGCGCCTCCGGCGCGAGGTACCTCTCCAATCCCGCCGCGCTGGCAGAGGCGCTCTGCGGTTGGCGCTTGAACCGGTGCCCAACAGGAGTAGAATGTGAACAGCGGAGGCAGAGACTACGCGGATTCAGTCTTCGGATAGAGCAGAATTCAGAGGCCAGAAGCCAGAATTCAGGATTGCCGGGGCCAAGCACCAAAGACGAGAGACTGCAGGTTGTCGTAATCCGCAGACCAGGAAAATCACACCCATACCTCAGTACATGGAACCGTGAGAGGAGAAGTATTGGCAGAGCAGCACAGCGTGTTTCCGAATCAGGCTTCGGAGTTCGTCGCCCTGACCCACTATTGCCGGTGGCGGGAGGAGGACGGAAGACGCGAGACCTGGGACGAGGTCGTGGACCGCGTCGTTTCGTTCCTACGGGAGCACACGCCCGGCCACGAGGCCGTGCCGGTCCGGGTCTGGGAGCGGATTCGGGGCGGGCTCGCGACGTTCAGCGTGATGCCCTCGATGCGGCTGGTGGCCACGGCGGGCCCGGTTGTATTGAAGGATAATACCTGCATCTATAATTGCGCCTATTTCCCGATTCGGGACCTGCGCAGTTTCTCCGAGCTGATGTTCATCCTGATGTGCGGCTCCGGCGTCGGTTTCTCGGTCGAGCGGGAGTTCGTGCAGCAACTGCCCGTGGTGGCGCAGCCGGGCGTGGACTGCCGCGACGACTACGTTATTGAGGATTCGCGTGAGGGCTGGGCAAGAGCGTTCCTCTTTGCCCTCGAAACGTGGTTTGCCGGGGAGTCGGTGCGGTTCGACTTCTCGCATGTCCGCCCGTACGGCGCGCGGCTGAAGCAGATGGGCGGCCGGGCGTCGGGTGCCGAGTCGCTCCAGCATCTGTTCGAGGACGTCGAGGCAATCGTGCGCCGGGCCGCGGGCCGTCGCCTGACGTCGCTTGAGTGCCATGATATCTGCTGCCTGGTGGCCGAGAAGATTGTGATGGGCGGGAAGCGCCGTTCGGCCATGATTTCGTTCTCGGACATCGACGACGAGGAGATGCGCCACGCCAAGGATTTCTCGCGCGGACCGGTGCCTTCCTACCGGTTCATCGCCAACAACAGCGTCGCCTACACGAAGAAGCCGGACCCGATTGTGTTCATGAACGAGTGGGCCGCGATGGCCGCGTCGGGCTCGGGTGAGCGCGGCATGTTGAACGTCGGCGCGGTGCCGATTGCATGTTCGCACACCCGCAAGTACCGCGGGGACGAACGGACCAATCCCTGCGGCGAGATTGTTCTGCGGCCGCACCAGTTCTGCAATCTGTCCGAGGTCGTGCTGCGGCCGGGAGACGACATCGGCATGCTGGTGGACAAGGTGAAGACCGCGGCCTGGCTCGGCGTTATCCAGGCGACGTTCACCTACTTCCCGTTTCTGCGCAGGGAGTGGACGGACAACTGCAACGAGGAACGGCTGGCCGGCGTGTCTTTGACCGGGCAGATGGACAACCCCTCGCTCCTGACCGAGAAGGTGCTGGAGCAGCTCAAGACCGTGGTCGAGCGCACGGTCGAGGAGGCTGCCCGCCTGCTCAAGGTGACGGCTGCTACCGCCTACACGTGCGTCAAGCCGTCGGGCACGGTTTCGCAACTGGTCGACTCCGCAAGTGGCCTGCACCCGCGCTGGAGCCGCTTCTATCTGCGCCGCTACCGGATCGCGGCCAATGACCCGGTGTTTGCCATGCTCCGTGCCCAGGGGCTGCCGTGGGAACCGGAGACCGGGCAGACGCGCGACAACTTCACGACCGCGGTTGTGACTTTCCCGATGAAGGCGCCGGCGACCGCGGTCTTCCGCGACCAGATGGACGCGCTCAAGCAGCTCGACTGGTACCGGAAGGTGCAGCAGCACTGGTGCACGCACAACGCCTCCTGCACGGTCTACGTGCGGCCGAACGAGTGGCTGAAGGTCGCGAACTACGTGTACGAGCACTGGGACGAGATCGTCGGGGTTACGTTCTACCCCTATTCGGACGCCGAATATGAGCTGGCGCCGTTTGAGGAAATTGACGAGGCGACGTATCGCGACCGGGCGGCGAAGTTCCCCAAGCTCGATTTTTCTGAGCTGGGCAAGTTCGAGGCGATGACCGGGGATACGACGACCGTGGACGTCGAGCCGGCCTGCTTCGCCGGCCGCTGCGAAATCCTCTAGCCCGGCCGGAAAACAGGGACTGCACCGCGCTGCTCGTTCCTACGGTGCCTTGGGCACGTCCGACGCAGGCGCTCGGTGGGACTGCCCCTGTTTTCCCAAGCTCGAATGACGAAACCCAAATGACGATTGAAACTCGAAGGACGAAATGGGGACTATCCTTGCTCTGCCCTCGCACCGCCCTGTGGATGTGTTCCCGTCCTGCGAACCGGGATAGGAACTTACCACCAAGACACGAAGTCGGGACGGGACGGAAACATCCTGTTTACGCTTGGCGGTCTTGGCGTCCTTGGCGGTTCCATTCCGGTTTTCGGGCTCCATCCCAGCACTGGCACAGGATTGCATTGCGCGCTATAATTGGCCTGACCAATAGAGGAGGTTCCTGTGCTGATGAAATCAGTTCTTTTCGCGGCCGCGGTCATAGCGCTGGCGGCGCAATCCGCGCTGGCGGGCAAGCAGATCTTCGTCAGTTCGGCCGATTACGACATAACGGTCCAGTTGAGCTACACGCGCGATGTCAGCCCGGAAGGGGAGCAGGGCGGGTTTTCCAGCTACACCTCGACCGGTGAGTTCCAGCACGTGCGGTTCGGGCCGTCACCGTCGAAGGACTTCGAGGCGTGGTTCGAGCGACGGCTGGCGGCGAACGCCGCAGTGCCGATGCGGCAGATAAGCGGCGAGGGGAGAGTCGGCCCGTTTGTCATCGCGCCCGCCTGGGAGGACCCGAGCGAGCCGATTGAGCCGAGGATAACGGCGGGCCCGCTACCATTTGTACCGACACTGGAGGTAATAACCTTCCAGATGGCGCACGCTGAGGACGAGGAGAGCATGCCGGTGGTGCCGCTCGCTCCCACGGTCTGGCTACGATACAACGAGAGCTTCTCGATTGATGAGCCCGAGCTGAAGTGGGAATATCCGAAGTTCGCCCTCGGCCAGGTCGAGAGCGACGGGGTCCTCTTCTCGGTGCCGACCGCCAGCCTCGCGAAGGGCGAGGACCTTGAGATCAACGTGCCCTACGAGAACGGCGCGGCCCGCGGCGAGTGGAAGATCGTGTTCTGGGCGAACGAAGGACAGGAGAACAAGTGGCCGGCGAGCCTGAACTGACGCCATGTCCAACCGAACCATCTATCTGAACGACGCGCTGTACGAGTACCTGCTCGGAGTATCGCTGCGCGAGCCGGAAGTGCTGCGGGAGCTGCGCGAGGAGACGCGG
>JAFGRF010000272.1 GCA_016935295.1 Caldifarciminota bacterium
TGAGCTGTCGCTGCTGATGGCCAAGTGCGGGGTGCCGGTGAAGTACCACCACCATGAGGGTGGTAGATACTCGCAGGTCGAGGTCGAGCCGGTCTTCATGCCGGCAATGCGTTCGGCCGACGGCATCATGCTGGGCAAGTACCTGGTACGTAATCTGGCATTCAAGCACGACAAGAGCGCCACGTTTATGCCCAAGCCGATATTCGGGGAAGCCGGCTCTGGTATGCATCTTCACATGTTTCTTCAGAAAAGAGGGGGCGTGGGGCGCGGAGCCGGAGTCGATGGTGAGGGAACGTCGCTGTTCGGTGACGACAAGGGCGCGGCCAGGCTATCAGATCTGGCCCTGCACTATATCGGCGGTATCCTCGACCATGCGCCGAGCTTGTGCGCTCTGACCAATCCGAGCACGAATTCCTACCGGCGGCTGGTTCCGGGCTACGAAGCGCCGGTGCTGGTTTTCTTCTCGGTGGCCAACCGAACGGCCGCCATCCGGATTCCGGGCTATGTCACCAGGGCGGCCGAGATGGCAATCGAGTACCGGATCCCCGACGCCACGGCCAACCCTTACCTCTCGATGGCCGCGGTGCTGATGGCCGGCCTGGACGGAATCCGCAACAAGACTGACCCGGGTCAGCCGCTCAGCGGCAGGCTTGAGTCGCGCGACCTGGGCAGGAAGGGCGTTCCGTTCTCGCTGGTCCGGGCGCTTGATGAGCTCAGGAAGGACAACGCGTACCTGACCCATGAGGGTGTGTTTGCGGCCGAGACCATCGACAAGTGGGTCGAGCTGAAGATGGATGAGGTCGAGGCGGTGGCGCGCCGGCCCCACCCCTGGGAGTTCAGTCTCTACTATGGCTGCTGAGACCGGGCCGATTGCCAACTTCGAAGACCTGCTCGCGCGGGCGAAGGCCCGAGGTTCGCGACGCTGTGTGGTGGCGTGCGCCGAGGACTGCGCCACAATCGAGGCGCTGCGAGCGGCGAAGCAGGCCGGCATTGCCGAGGGCGCGCTCTACGGAGACGAGCAGCGGATCGCCACTATCTGCCAGAGCCAGAAGTTTTCACCGGAGGACTTCGAGATCCACAACACCTCATCGCAGGCCGAGTCCATCCGGCAGGCAATCACCGATGTCGCCCGTAAAGGCGACTTCCTGATGAAAGGTCAGATCGACACCGCTACGTTCCTGCGCGGTGTGCTCGAAGAAGACCTGGGATTGCGCGGTGACCGGATACTCAGCCACGTCGCTTTGCTCGAGCTTCCCACGTACAAGAAGGTGCTCTTCGTCACGGACGGCGGCATAAACGCCGAACTGGACCTGCGGCGGAAGATAGACATTGCGCGTAACGCCATCGGGCTTGCGCGTTTGCTCGGCATTGCCCGGCCCCGAGTCGCGTTGCTCTCGGCAGTGGAGAAGATCACGCTCGGGATAGCCGAGACGCTGGACTGGGCGATTGTGACGAAGATGGGGGACCAGGGTGAGTTCGGCGAGGCCGTGATTGAGGGACCGCTCGCGCTCGACATCGCGTTCTCGCCCGAGGCCGCGAAAATCAAGCGGGTCGCAAGCGAAGTGTCGGGAAACGTGGACGTATTGGTAGTGCCGTCGCTGGCGACCGGGAATATTCTGGCCAAGGGTCTGCAGTACCTGGGCGGGGCAAAGGGCGCGGGCATCATCGTCGGCGCGAAGAAGCCGATCGTGATGCTGTCGCGGGCCGATTCGCCGGAGACCAAGCTCTATTCGATAGCGCTGGGCAATCTGGCATCGTAGGAAAGTCCGAAGTCAGAGCGACGAATGCTCCTCACCCCACGCTCTCCTCATAGAGGAGAGGGAGAGCGGAGCGAGGGTGAGGAGGGGAAAGGTGGCAGGCAGTGAACGATGAACGCAAGGCGATTCTGACCGAGAAGGCACCGAAGCCGATTGGCCCCTACAGCCAGGCGGTTCGGTACGGGAACCTGGTCTTCACTTCCGGGCAGATCCCGATTGACCCGGCCACCGGCGATCTGGTCACGGGTGACATCGTAAAGGAGACCGAGCTGGTTTTCGCAAACCTCGCCGCAGTGCTCGCGGCCGCCGGGACAGAACTCGGCCGGGCGGTGAAGGTCACGGTCTTTCTGACCGACATGGGTCTTTTCGCCAAGGTCAACGAGGTGTACGCGCGCCACTTCCGCGAGCCGTTTCCGGCCCGTTCAACCGTCCAGGTCGCGGCCCTGCCCAAGGGTGTGTCGGTTGAGATAGACGTCGTGGCCGAAGTGTAGCCTCCTGCTTGTCTTGACCGTGGGGTCGGCTCGCGTCGCACGGGAACGGAGGAGAGAGGCAGGACCGTGGTGTTCCTTGACCGACATAGGTCGGTTCGGTATGGTGAATGGCGTGCATTTTCACCTCCGAGCGCCATTCAGGCCCATTCGTCTCCCGCGTTGGGCTTCCTGGAGGCTGTGACGCCCCAAGTCGAGGTGGCAGTTGAGCGCTAGCCTGCTGCTGGGGCTGGTCCTCGTCGCCACGCGCCCGACCATGAACGCCGACATCATCCGCGCTCGGGACCTCTGCTACCACCAGCAGTACGACTCGGCGATGGCGCTCACGTCGGCGGTGATTGCCCGAGACACGACTGACCCCATGGGATACTACTGGCACGCGGATATCATCCAGCTTCTCGTTTTCGATTCGGGCAAAGGCTGGCTCGCGGATTCATTCTACACGCTCGCCGACAAGGTGGTCGGGCTCTGCCGGCAGCGGCTTGCCGAGGACCAGCGCGACGCGCAGGCTCATTTCTACCTCGGTTTGATGCAGCTGAACCGGTCCAGCTTCCTCGGCTGGCAGCGCAGAACGCTGAGCGCCTTGCGGGTGTTGTTCGATGTCACGCCGCACCTCAAGGCGGCGCTGGCCATCGATTCGAGTCTGACCGACGCCAAGTTCGGGCTGGGCATGATCGAGTACTTCAAGGCAACGTCCGACCGGTATACGCTGGGCATACGGCTGTTCGGCTCCCGCACCAAGGCGTATGCGACGGTGAGGCCGCTGGCCGAAAACGACGGACTGCTGCAGCCCATGGCCCAGGTCATGCTTGCCTACATGCTCAAGGCGGACGGTCAATACGACGCAGCCCTCGGCTACTGCCGGCGACTCCTTGCCACCTATCCCGGCAACCGCTGCGTCTGGCGCATGACGCGTGACATCCAGTTCGAGGCCGGTCACTACTCCGCTGCGGTGCGGACCGGGGCGGAACTCGACACCGTGCTGCCCAAGGCATTTCCCGAGGAGAAGTACTGCGTCGCGGAGAACTGGATAGTCTGCGGCAAAGCCTATGCCCGGATGGGCGAAAAAGAAGAAGCGCTCGATCGGCTGGACCGGGTCATTTCCTGGGAACAGTACCAGGCCGACGTTCCCTGGCTCGCACACTACGTGCGCGAAGCGAAGCAGTGGCGGGCGCGCCTCGGCAGCTAGTCATACTCGGGGTCGGCAACCGTCTGCGCGGGGACGATGCAGTCGGCTGCATCGTCTGCGACGAGCTTCTCGGCGCGGGACATGACCGCCCCCCCCGGGACGGTTTCTGGTCGTGTCCCAAGCCGGAAGGCACGAATTCACCACCAAGACACCAAGACACAAAGGCATCACCGGCGGAATCACCCCAAGCTGCCAATCTCCATTCCCCGATCGCCAGTCTCTTCATCCTCGACTGCGGCAATACGCCGGAGAACTACGTCCAGCCCATCGCTGACAGGAAGCCGGACCGGATTCTGATTGTCGACTGCTGCGACTTCGGAGGCGAAGCGGGCGAGTTCCGGATTTTCGGCCGACCGGAAATCGACCAGCTATCCTATGGCCTCATGTCCACGCACACTCTGCCCTTGACCCTGACTATCGAGATGCTCTCGCTCCAAACCACTGCCGATATAGAGCTGCTCGGTATCCAGCCTCAGCAGATTGAGTTCAACACCGATCTGTCGCCAGTGGTGCGGGCGGCTCTGCCGGGGCTCGTCCAGTTCATCCGCGACTGGGCGCGGGCCTAGGCTCGCTGCAGGCGCGGCTACTTCGCCTGGAGGTTCACGTTGCCGTTCTCGGAGCGGAGCGTCACTGCCGCCCCGCCGCCGCCGATGGTGCCGGTCTTGTGCTTCGCCTCGTTCACGGAGTAGTCCACGTTGCTGAAGCCTTCGACGTTGGCTTTGCCGTTGCTCGTCGTGATGTCAAAGGAGATTGAGGCGTCGGCCGGCATGTACAGGGTCACGCGTCCGTTGGACGAGTGCAGGGCCGCAGCCCCGGCCGTATCCAGCGCGGCAACGTCGCAGTCGATCGCGCCGTTCGCGGCCTCGACGCTGATGCTGCCGGCATGGGCGACGGTCGATACCGCGCCGTTCGCGGCCACGACCACGGCCGCGCCGGCCA
>JAFGRF010000273.1 GCA_016935295.1 Caldifarciminota bacterium
GCGACCCTCTACGCCACGCGCAAGAGCCGGCCCGCGGCGCGCGACAAACGGCTGGCTGCATCTGAGGCCCGGTTCCTAGAAGCAAGCGGGCTGCCGCTGGAGGAAATCCGCTACGTGCAGGACAGGGTGAAAGAGCACTTCGGCGAGCTGGAGCGGAGGGGAGACCTGGACTGGCTGCCGTCTCTGAGCCTCGACGAGTACGAGGCGAGTCTGCTAAAGCCGGCACGCAAGCGGGAACTGCGGGAAGAGCAGCGCCGGGAGTTCGCACGCAAGGTCAATGAGTATGAGACCGCGCGCAAGGCCGTGGTCGAGCAGGTCTGGCAGGAGGTGCAGCCGTTATTGGATGAGGCGGGCGTGGCGAAGGAACGGAGGGCGATCTGGCGACCGCTTTCCGGGTACTGCTTCGCTGCCGTCCTGAACAGCGAGCCGGGAAGCGAGCGGGAGCAGCGGCAGCTCGACGAGTACATTCTCGAACCGCGGCGGATGCGCCTGGGCCTGGATACCGCGCTGGCCCAGAAGCTCGCGGGCATCATGCTCGCCCGCTTCCGCGAACTGGCCAAGATACTCCCTCCCGACCCGAGACCGAAGCGGTAGCCGCAGCCCGGACCGAATTTCACCACAAAGACACCAAGACACAAAGAGGCTCTGAATTCCCAGTCGCTGCCTCATCTACAATGGCCCAATCCGTGTTCATCTGCGTTCATCCGTGGTTGGCAGTGCTCTGCAGTTTCGCCGCCCTGCAGGCGCGATTCGGTTGACTGCTGTCAAGAGTCTGGTATCTTCTGTCACCTTGGACAAGATGCCCATCAGCGACCGCATGGTCATACTCGGCTCGGGCGGGGCCAGGATCGTCGTCGCCAGGCAGCTTCGGGCTTCGGGCGGAATCTGGTTCTCCCTGGCCGGGACGAGGTTCATCGTTGACCCCGGGCCGGGAGCGCTGGTTCGGATGACCGGCTCGCGGCACCGGCTCGACCCGGTCAAGTTGTCCGGCATCCTGTTGTCGCACCGGCACCTCGACCATTCCGGGGACGTGAACAACATGATTGAGGCGATGACCATGGGCGGAACCGAGCCGCGGGGAGCCCTGTTCGCGCCATCGGATGCGCTCGCAGGAGAAGACCCGGTCGTTCTCAAGTACGTGCGGCCGTTCCTCGAGCGGGTGGTCACTCTTGAGGAAAGCGGTTCGTACCGGCTGGGGAACGTCGTTTTCACCTGCCCGGTCAGGCATCAGCACCGAGGCGAAGTGTACGGGTTTCGGTTTCAGATCGACCGAAGTCAGAAGCTAGAAGCTAGAGTGGAGAAGGCAGAAGTAGGGACCGGACCAGACGCAGTCGCCGAAGACGACTCCGAGCGGTCATCGGTCGTCGGTCATCGGTCTTCCCTGACAGTTTCGTACATCGCCGACACGCGTTACTTCCCGGAACTGGCTGAGCATTACCGGGCGGACGTGGTCATCATGAACGTCGTTCGGCCGATTCCATCCAACCTGGACCACCTGTGCGCGCCGGATGCCGAGGAGTTGGTCAAGGCGATGCAGCCCAGGCTGACCGTTCTCACCCACTTCGGCATGAAGATGCTCCAAGTCAAGCCGTGGGTGGTCGCACGCGAGATGAGCGAACGGACCGGATGCAAGGTGGTGGCGGCATCGGATGGAATGCTGGTGGACCTTGAGCCGCTCAAGGCCACAATTCCTAGTTCCCAATTCCTAATTCCTAACCAAGGGGCGGCGTAGATGGGTGAGCGGAGGCCGGTGAGGTTGCTGCCCGAGGAGACCGTGCGCCGGATTGCGGCGGGCGAGGTGATTGTCCGGCCCGCGAATGCCATCAAGGAGCTCATCGAGAACTCGCTCGATGCCGGCGCGACCGACGTCAGGATAGAGGTCAAGCAGGGTGGGAAGAACCTGATTCGAGTCAGTGACAACGGCTGCGGGATGACCCGCGACGACGTGAGGCTGGCTGTCGCCCGGCACGCCACGAGCAAGCTGGCCACGGCCGAGGACCTTACGCGAGTCACGACGTACGGTTTTCGCGGCGAGGCCCTGGCTTCAGTCGGCGCGGTCACGCGACTGACCATCGAAACGAACGCGGACGAGTCCGGCCCCGGCACGCAGATTGAGGTCGAGGGTGGCGAGACCAGGGTCATCAACGAGGTCGCCCGTCCGCGTGGTACCACTATCACCGCCCGAATGCTCTTCTTCAATCTGCCGGTGCGCCGGGCGTTCATGAAGTCGGACAACTACGAGTCGCGGCTGGTTGTGGAGACCGTGCGGAACTACGCGATCGCGTACCCCGAGGTCGGGTTCACCTTGATATCGAACGAGCGTGAGGTACTGCGACTCGGCCCGGCGGGCAGCGTGAAAGACCGCATCAAGGCGCTGTTTGAGAAGCGCGTGGTCGAAAGCCTGGTCGAGATGAGGGTGGATAACCCTCTGCTGTCGCTCTTCGGGTACCTGGGCGACCCCACGCGGTCGCGGAGTTTCTACGAGGTGCAGGCGATATTCATGAACAAACGGCCGGTCCGGAACCCGACCGTGGTGCGTGCGGTCTACGAGGGCTACGGTCCGGTGCTCACGGGCAACAACCCGGACTTCGTGCTGTTCATTGAAACCGACCCGTCGCGGTTGGACGTGAATCTGCACCCGACCAAGCAGGAGGTCAGGTTCGCGGACGAGCGGTTCCTGTTCGACTTCGTGTCCGAGGCGGTGCGGCAGGGGCTGGGAATCCAGCGGGGCAAGGAGACTGCGGATGCGGACTTCCTTTACCAGCGGGGTTTCGTGCCCGAGGACGCGGCGCCGCAGGAGTTCTGGCAGCTGCACAACAGCTACATACTCGCGCAGGTCACGTCCGGGTACGTGATCGTAGACCAGCACGCGGCCCAC
>JAFGRF010000274.1 GCA_016935295.1 Caldifarciminota bacterium
GTGCGCACGTCCCTCGTACGTCGGGCAGTATGGGCAGTGCCAGAGGGTATAGGCGAGCGCTACTGCGACCAGCAGCGTAACGCCGAGCGCGGTAGCGACTATCAGTCTGCGCTTCATGTTTCCTCCTTCTGCCGGGGCAGTCTACCTCAGCAGCGCGCCGTGCCCCATCCGACGCACTGCCGGCTGCCTTCGGGGCAACCACTGCTGACCTGAAGGCCAGCACCGAATTCTACCCTCCGCCTACTACCTGTCAAGAAGCAGGGCCGTTGCCCAGGGTCGTGTCGAGGGAGTGAACCAGGACATGGAGACGGGGTTCCACTCATCTGATCACCGATAGCTTCCCGACTCTGCTCGCCTTGCCGTCAGCCGAATGTGAACAGCAACGCTTCTGTGAAGAGCGTCTCTTCTACACCGCTGGGCTATTGGCGCAGGACTGCCCTGGGCAAGGCCCGGAGCCGCTCGGACGCACCCGGGTAGCCCGGGTCCTGCAGAAGCACCCGCTCGAAGGCAGCCCTGGCCTCTTCGAGCCGGCCTGAGGCCTGAAGCGCAACGCCGAGGTTGAATCTGGCGCCCGTGTTGTCCGGCTGGCTCTGCAGAGCCAGGCGGAACTCAACGATGGCCGAATCCTGGCTGCCCCTGACTGCCAGCAACTGGCCGAGGTTGTTGTGGGCCGCGGCCAGGTCCGGCTGCAGTTCGATTGCCCTCCGGTACTCCCTCTCGGCACCACTGGTATCTCCAATCTGCCCCAGGGCCGCTCCAAGGTTGCTGTGAAGCAGAGCGGAATTCGGGAGAATGCTCAGCGCCTGGCGATAGGCCGCCACGGCACCACCCATGTCACCTTCATGCGCCATCACGTCACCCAGGCTGAGCCAGGCAGCCGTATCGCCCAAAACGGACGCAAGCGACCTGTAGAACTCGCGCGCTGCGCCCTCCCGGTCCCCGGCCGCAAGCAGGTCACGTCCAAGTTCGAACCGCGCTTTCACGTCATTCGGACACTCAGCCACGATTGTCGTATCCAGGCTGAGTTGGCTCCTCCAGGCCGGCATGGAACGGATTGCGACTAACCCCATCACGCCGGCGTAGAGCGCCACACACACCGCCAGGGCCTGCCGTCCGCGCCGAAGAGTCATCGCCAGTGCGGCGAACGTCAACACGACCCCGACGGTCGGCAGGTAGAGCATACGTTGCGAGAGGAACGACCTCCCGGGCGGAAACAGGTTGCAGCCCGGCAGGATGGCCAGAACGAACCACAAGCTGCCTATCCCTACCGGGGTACTTCGATACCGAATCGCTGCCCAGACCGCCGCGGCGAGCGCGGCCGCAGCCGCCAGGGTCGGCCACCCGAACGCGGCCAGCGCCGCCGCGTCATTCTGGTAGATGCGGCGGTCGAATGGAAACAGGGACATGAACGCATACCGCCCGAACGAATTGACCGCGAGCATTAAGCGCTGGCCGGGGCCGACTTCGCCCCAGCCAAGAGCCGGGCCCGCCAGTACCGCCGCCCTTGCGACCAAGTACGCGACCCCGACTGCCGCCAAAGCGCCGACCATAAGCAATGCACGACTGCGTTTGGCAGGTTTCCGCAGTTCCGGTAACAGTACGAACGCGGTCAGCGCCGGAAACAGGATGGCCGTCTCCTTGCACAGCATTGCGGCGGTAAAGGACACCAGCGCTAGAGCGAACCAGGTGCCCGATGGCCTTTGTCGGAAATGAAGCAACGCAAGGAAAGCGAACACGAGGAACAGCGCCATCAACAGGTCGGTACGACCTGCAACGTTGGCCACGGACTCAACGTGCGCGGGATGCAGGGCAAATGCCAGCCCGCCGAGTAGTACCGGCCAGAACGATGCAAGCAGCTCGGCCAGCACCAGCACCACGAGCGCACCGACCACGCAGTTCAGCAGCACATTGGTCAGATGAAAACCTGACGACCTCATGCCCCACAGCCTCAGGTCCAACCAGAAGCTGGAGGCGACCAGGGGGCGATAGTAGGCATGAAGATCCTCCCCCTGCATCCCCTCCCAACGCACGTAGCTCTGAACGAAGAACCCGAACGGCGTCGGAGCCAGCATATCCCGGTTCTCGGCAATCAGCGGCTTGTCGTCCAGGACGAAGTCATACCCCAGGGTAGGCAGGTACACGAGCCCGGAAAGTACCACGACGCCCGCAGCAAGCAGCACCTGGCGCGGGGTCAACCTGCTGGTCTTGGTGGCCTTTGGCTGAGGCATCTCCACGTATAATCGCGGCGACGGCGTCGATGTCAAGCTGCTCGTGACCCGGTTTGACAGCGCTCCGGCTTCTACCTATCTTCTGATGCTTAGAGCGACACCCAATGGAGCCACGAAACCATCTGCTCATCGCCGGCGAGTGGGTCGGTACTGAGAAAGCCCTGCCCGTCATCAATCCGTACGACGAAACGGTCATCACCGAAGTTCCGGTCGCCACCGAGCCCGTCATCGACGCGGCCATCGCAGCCGCCGAGTCGGGCGCGACCGACATGCGGCGGCTGCCCGCCCACACCCGCTCCGCGATTCTCACCAAGGCCGCCCTGCTGCTCGAACAGAAGAGCGACGAGTTCACCGAGTCCATCATCGCCGAGGCGGGCAAGCCACGCAAGTATGCTGCGGCCGAGGTAGGTCGCGGAGTCGAGACATTGCGCTTTGCTGCGGCCGAGGCCATGCGCATCCACGGTGAAACCGTGCCGATGGACGCCTCGCGGGGCTCGGAGGACCGTCGCGGCTTCTTCATCCGCGTCCCGCTCGGCGTCATTGCCGCCATCACGCCTTTCAACTTCCCACTCAACCTCGTGCTTCACAAGGTCGCTCCGGCGCTGGCCGCCGGCAACTCAGTGGTCCTCAAGCCGGCCACCAAGACCCCGCTCACCGCGCTGAAGCTCGGCGAGCTGCTGCTGGAGGCCGGCCTGCCGTCCAAGTCGCTCAACATCGTTGTCGGCAGTGGCAGCACGGTCGGCGCAGCCCTGGTCCGCGATTCCCGCATCCGGATGGTCACGTTCACGGGCAGCCCACCGGTCGGCGAAGTCATCAAGCGCGACTCGGGCCTCAAGCGTGTCGCCCTCGAACTCGGCTCCAACTCCGGCGCTATCATCGACGAAACCGCTGACCTCGACAAAGCGCTGGCCCGTTGCCTCGTGGGCGGATTTGCCTTCTCCGGCCAGGTTTGCATCCACACGCAACGTCTGTACGTCCACGAGGCGGTTGCCGAGCAGTTCTCGGCCCTGTTCACCGACGCGGCTGAAGAGCTCGTCTGTGGCAACCCGGCGCTGCCCGAAACCGACATCGGCCCGATGATTGACCGTGCCGCGCTCAGCCGCGGCCTCGCCCTGGTCGAAGAAGCCCACGCGGCAGGCGCGGAAGTGCTCTGCGGCGGCAAGACCGAGGGAACCGTGATGTTCCCCACTGTCCTGCTCGGAGCCAGACCGGAGCTGCCGGTCGTATGTGACGAGAGCTTCGCCCCCATCGTCACCATCGACACTTTCCGCGACTTCGATGAAGCGATAGCCCTGTTCAATGAGGGCTCGGCCCTGGGCGAGTATGACTATGGCCTTGCCTGCGGTGTCTTCACTCGCGACCTCGGCCGGGCGTTCCGCGCCGCCGAGCAGCTCGAGGTCGGGAACGTCCTCATCAATGACTCGGCGACGACCCGCGCCGACCACATGCCATACGGCGGGGTCAAGGACTCAGGTATCGGCCGGGAGGGCCCCCGCTTCGCCATCGAGGAGATGACCGACATCAGGATGGTCTCGTTCAATCTTGGTTGAAAGGCTGCTGGAGGTGAAGCCCTGGCCGCGATGGCGTCGTGGATGCACTCCCCGGCGTCGCATCTGACTCGAGGACTGCGAGTTCCCTAAGGAGTGCAGCTGGAACGTCATGTACGGAACTGCGACGTGATTGAGATACGCGAAGTCGGACCCGACCGGTTGGCCGAGTACGCCCGGATTCCCACTGCATTCAAGGTGAACACTGTCTACCGCGTCGAGTCGGTCGACCTCGGCTTCCGCCTGGTTGAGGAACAGTTGGCCAAACCATACGTGAAGGACTACGATGCGGTTGACGAACCTGACGGCCGGGTCCTGAGCTGGCCCCGGCACTTCGACGTGTCGAAGTGGGGCTTCTTCGTCGCCCGTGAGGACGGCGATGACGTCGGGGCAGCGACCGTGGCCGTGCATACGCCGGCGGTGCACATGCTCGAAGACCGTGCTGACCTGGCGGTCCTGTGGGACATCCGGGTCAGACCAAAGAGACGCCGGCACGGCGTCGGCGCTGCTCTGTTCCGGCATGCGGCAGAATGGGCCCGGAGCA
>JAFGRF010000275.1 GCA_016935295.1 Caldifarciminota bacterium
AACTTATCTCCTGCCTCGCCTGCCGGGCGTCCCTTGGGAATTGGATGTGCCCCGAGCCAAACTGCCGGACTAGTCCGGCACGCAGCGGACTTGTTGACTTTGGCAGCCCAGAACCGCAGGACAGGCGAGGGCTATGCTAGCCCAGATCCAGTTCGCTCTGGCGAGCGGAGCCAGCCTTGCGGCTGAAGTGATCGTACGCTCGCCTTTGGGCCATCCGTCCCCGCGGGGTCCGCTGGATTAGGCCTTGCTGAACCAAAAACGGCTCGTAGACCTCCTCAAGAGTACCCACATCCTCACCGACGGCCACAGCCAGTGAAGATGCGCCGACCGGGCCACCATCGAACCGATCTATGATGGTGAGGAGTATCTTCTTGTCCATCTCGTCGAGCCCTAGCGTGTCTACGTCGAGTTGGGCAAGGGCGTAGCAGGCTATCTCCCTGTCTACCATCTGCTTACCACCAACTTGGGCAAAATCCCGGACGCGTCGCAGAAGACGGTTGGCGATTCGCGGAGTTCCCCGGGACCTTCCCGCGATCTCGGCCGCGGCCGCGTCATCCACCCTGACCCCTAGAATTCGCGCGGTTCGTCGAACGATCAGGACAAGGTCCTCTGCAGGATAGTAGTCGAGGTGAAAAGACATGCCGAACCGCGAACGCAATGGCGCGGTCAGCAACCCAGAGCGAGTCGTGGCCCCAACCAGAGTGAAACCGTGTAGCCCGATCTTCTCCGATCTCGCCCCGGGTCCCTTGTCGATGAGTACGTCGAGCGAGAAATCCTCCATTGCCGGGTAGAGGTACTCCTCCACGGCCTTGTTGGTTCGGTGAATCTCATCTATGAACAGGACATCCTTGGGTGCTAGGCCGGTGAGAATTCCGGCCAGGTCCACGGGACGTTCGAGGATCGGGCCCGAACTCGCCCTGACCGCGGTTCCCATCTCGCCGGCGATAATGTAGGCGAGCGTTGTCTTGCCCAAACCGGGAGGCCCAAACAGCAGGACGTGCTCGAGCGGCTCGCCCCGCAGCTTGGCGGCTTCGATGAAGACGCGCAGATTCTCCTTCAGTCGTGACTGACCGATGAAATCCTCAAGCGTCCTCGGCCGGATTTCCTCATCCAGCGCCTCCTCGCCCCGCATCCGCTGCGGAGACGAAATCCTCTCTGTCCGCACCATGCTAGCCTCGCTGCGCCAGTGCCATCTTCAATAGCTCCTGCAGGCCCGGGGTTTCGGCCGAACCGACTCGGCGCAGCCGTTCCCTGGCTTCGCGGTGCGTCAACCCCAGCGAGACGAGTGCCGATTCCGCGTCGGCCAGCAACTCAGAGCCAACGTCGGAAGGCGGAGCCTCGGCCTGCAGCTTCTTTATGATGCTCTCGGCCTTGGTCGGCCCGATGCCGGGAACGGTGCGCAGGACATCGGCCTTGCCGCTGACGATGATTGAGTCGATCTCGGACGGTGCAAACCGGGACAGCAGATTCAGTCCGGCCTTGGGACCGATGCCAGACACCGATGTCAACCGCTGGAACGTTACCATTTCATCCCTGTCGATGAACCCGAAGAGCTCGACACCATCCCGGGTGAAGTGCGTGTGAACCCGCAGCACGACCTCGCCGCCGGGATCGGCCAGCCGTCGTGATGTCGACAACGGGACCTTGAGCCCGAACCCGATGCCCTGACAGTCAACGACGATGTGCGTCGGTTCCTTCTCGACCAGGATCCCGCGCAGTCGCTCTAGCACCGCCGCCCCCCGGTTGCCGACTGCCTGCGACTCAGGCAGTACGCTGCGGCCAGTGCGTCGGCCGCGTGCTCGGACACGCGCTCATTGAGGCCGAGCAGCCGTTTGACCATGTAGTTCATCTGGTGTTTTGATGCCCGGCCGCTGCCGGTGACGGCCAGCTTGATGGTAGCGGGGGTGAGTTCGGTGACAGGGACGCAGTTCCGCCCGAGGACGTAGACAATCGTCCCGCGCGCCTCGGCCGAGCGGATTACACTCCGCGCACCGACGGACCTGAAAAAGAGGGTCTCGAGCGCACACCGCGCCGGCCGGGTCCGGCGGACTATCTCCTCTACGCCTTCGCCGAGGGAACGCAATCTCTCGGCGATTGGCTGTCTGGAATCGGTCGTGATGAGGCCGAACTCGGTGGCCTCGCCGTCTTCGACTACGCCGTATCCGGTCGCGCCCAGCCCGGGGTCAATCCCGAGGATCCTCAAGTGAGGCTATTCTGCGGCCGCGATCTTCTCCAGTACCTCGTCCGGGATGTCGAAGTTGGCGTAGACCTGCTGCACCTCTTCCAGTTCCTCGAGCATCTCGATCAACTTGAGAACCTTGGGCGCGTCATGTTCGGACGGCTTCACCGAGTTGCTGGCGATCATGGTGAGTTCGGCGCTTTCGAACGGAATGCCCGCGACACTTAGCTGCTTCTTCACCTTCTCGAGCGCGGCCACCGGGGTCATTATCGAGTAGGCGCTCGCCTCGGTCTGCACGTCGTCAGCCCCGGCCTCAAGCGCCGCCGCAAGAACTGCGTCCTCGTCGGCCCTATCCTTGGACACGACAATTAGTCCCTGGGGTTTGAACTGCCACGCCACTGATCCGGCCGATCCCATGCTGCCGCCGTACTTGTCGAAGACGTGCCGGACCTCAGCGGTGCTGCGATTCTTGTTGTCGGTCAGCGCACGGATCATCATGGCCACGCCGCCCGGACCATAGCCCTCGTAGACTGTCTCTTCGTAGGTGACGCCCGGCAGTTCGCCGGTTCCCTTCTTGATGGCCCGGTCGATGTTGTCGGAAGGCATGTTGATCGCCTTCGCCGACTCGACCGCGGTACGCAACCTCGGGTTGGCGTTCACATCGCCGCCGCCGATCCTGGCCGCGGTCGTAATCTCGCGAATCAGCTTGGAGAAGGCGGCGCCGCGCGCCTGGTCGGCCTTGCCCTTCTTGTGCTTGATTGTTGACCATTTAGAGTGCCCGGACATAACTATCCTCCTCAGCAACCGGCGCCGCAGCGTGGGTCGCCGTCAAATGTAATGAATACCAGTCCTGTCGCGACACCGGACTCGAATTCCGTCTAGTGTTCTTGCCCCTATTCTAGGGTGGCAACCGCTGATGTCAACATCGTGCCGCGAGGACAAGCTTGACAATCGCGGCAAACAACCTTAACTTAGGAGCACGATGCTTGCCCTGACACTGGTTCTTGCTCTTATCGGGATTGACCCGAGTGCCGGCACGACCGGCTTCGACTTCCTCAGATTGACGCCCACTGCCCGCGAAGCAGCGATGGCCGGGGCCGCTGTCGGGGCCTCGGCCAGCCCGATGGGTTTCTGGTTCAGCCCGGCCCACGCCCTGTCCGCCGAAGGCCCTCGCGCCTACGTCGGCTACTTGAACTACGTAGCCGGAATCCAGACCGGCTCTGCCGCCTACAGCCAGCCGGTCGGTACCGACGAAGACAAGGGCGTCGGACTGGGCATCGTCTACCTGAACTCCGGCACCATGAAACGCACGAACGAGCGCGGCGAGGAACTGGGCACGTTCGGCGTGTCCTACGCCGACCTGAACCTGAGCGGCGCGATGCGGTTCGGCGGCGAGCTGTCGGTCGGCATCGGCGTACAAGGTCTGTACGGCTCGATCGATACCTTCTTCGGAGTGGGGCTGGCCGGCAACATCGGTGCGACCTACCGGCTGCCGGTCGACGGCCTCAGCGCGGGCCTCGCAGTGAAGAACGTCGGCTACCAGCTCAAGGCCTTCCAGGCCAACCGCGATCCGATGCCCCTTGACTTCGGGCTCGGTCTCGCCTACGAGCCCAACCCGGCGCTCAACCTCGTACTCGACGTGCACAAACCCATTGACAACCGCATCAACGTCCGCGCCGGCGTGGAAGGCTGGGTGGCAGACCTGCTTGCGATCCGCGCGGGATACACGTCCGAGGGAATCGACCTGCAGACGGGCGGCGGCGAAGACATTCTGGCCGGCCTGACTACTGGCCTCGGGGTCCGTTGGCGCGGATACCAGCTCGACTACTGCTTCATCCCGATGGTCGAGCTGGGTGTAGCTCACCGCATCTCGCTGGCCTTCTCGCTCTAAGGCGAACACCTGCAGCCTCCTGTGAAGAAGCAATTCATCAGAGACATCAAGACCGGCGCGCAGGTTGACGACATCTTCTACTGCTCCCGCCGCGACGTGAAGGAACGGCGCGACGGCGGCGCATTCCTGTCGTTGGAGCTGCGCGACCGGACCGGTTCGGTCCCGGCGATTATGTGGGACCGAATCGAAGACGCCCTGCGCTGCGTCGAGGTCGGCGGCTTCTATCGGGTCGTGGGTCGGATGGGCGACTACCAGGGCAAGCCGCAACTCACCGTCGGCCTGGTCTACCCGGCGGAGCCGACCGACATCTCGCGGGATGACTTCATCGCCGCGTCGCGGCACGACCGCGCACAGCTCATGACCGAACTTCGTGGCTATGTGGCCGCGGTCAAGAACCGCTACCTCCGGGCCCTGCTCGACGCGTTCTTCACTGACGAGAGGTTCGCTGCGGAGTTCAGCCTGGTACCGGCCGGCGCACGTGTGCACCATGCTTTCCTCGGCGGCCTGCTCGAACATACGGTGATGATGTGTCGGGCGGCACAGCCGCTTCCCGACATCTACCCGGAAGTGGACCGCGACCTGCTGCTGACCGGGGTCATCCTGCACGACGTGGGCAAGGTAAAGGAGTACGTCTACGATGTCGCCATTGACCACACGCCCGACGGCAGGCTGATGGGACATCTCGTGATGGGTGCCAGGATGGTCGAAGACAAGATTGTCGGTATCAAGGACTTCCCGGCGGAACTCTCCCGGATGATCCGCCACATCGTCCTTTCCCATCACGGTGAGCTTGAGTACGGATCGCCGAAGACGCCGAAGTTCGCTGAGGCATTCCTGGTCTTCTCTCTCGACTATGCGGACTCGCGCCTCGCCATCTTCCGCGAGGTCGTCGAGAAGAACAAGAACGTCAAATGGACGGACTTCAACAACTACCTGGCCACGAACGTCTACATCAAAGACCCGCCCGCCAAGTAGGCAGGCCCTTTCCACTCCGACCGTGACACCACCGGCCGCCGACCCGGACTTCGCGACGCTCGCGACCGCCTGCAGGCAGCTCGAGCTCGAGCTGACCCAGGCGCAATACGACAACCTTGTCCGCTACACACAACTGCTGCGGGACTGGAACCAGCGCATCAACCTCGTCTCGCGGCGAGACACCGACCGCATCCTCTCCTACCACATCATTGACTCGCTGGCGGTCCAGCGTCTGGTCCCGCAAGGTGCGCGGGTCTGTGACATCGGCAGCGGCGCCGGCCTGCCCGGCCTACCCTTGGCAATCGTCCGGTCCGACATCGAAGTGCTGCTCGTAGAAGCTTCGCAGAAGCGAGGCCAGTTTCTGAGAACAGCAGTAGCTGAACTCGGACTCGCAGACGTGGAAGTAGTGAACGAGCGGGCCGAGTCGCTTCCCCCGCTGAAATGCGACGTGGTTCTCAGCCGTCTATCCGGGCCGCTGCGGGACGCAGTCCGTTATGCGAATCCGCATCGCAAGCCGACCGGCACCGTCGTCCTGTACAAGACTCGAGGCTGCTCGACCGAGCTGTCAAAAGCCGCAAGACAGCTGGCACGGGGCCGGTTGCGCGTCGCCGGCTCGCACGATGTTCTGCTGCCGATCTGCAACGTACCGCGCCGGTTCATCGTGCTCGGTTCCGCCCGGTAGCCGCAACGCCGGGAAAAAGAAAGAAGGCCGACTTGGCCTTCGTTTCTTTTCAATACTGGATGCAACCAGAAAAAGCGTGCTCGGGTTCGTGCAAAACTCGTAGAAAGGAGGTGATCCAGCCGCACGTTCCCGTACGGCTACCTTGTTACGACTTCGCCCCAGTCATCGGCCCTGCCTTAGGCCCCGCAAAGGGGGACTTTGGGCATTGCCGACTCCCATGGCGTGACGGGCGGTGTGTACAAGACCCGGGAACGTATTCACCACTGCATGCTGATCAGTGATTACTAGCGATTCCATCTTCATGCAGGCGGGTTGCAGCCTGCAATCCGAACCATGGCCGCTTTTACAGGATTGGCATCACCTCGCGATGTAGCTTCCCATTGTAACGGCCACTGTAGGACGTGTGTAGCCCTGGGCATAAGGACCATGATGACTTGACATCATCCCCACCCTCCTCCTCCTTGACGGAGGCAGTCCCCCTAGAGTGCACCCTCGCGGGTTTGCAACTAGGGGCAGGGGTTGCGCTCGTTGCGGGACTTAACCATACACCTCACGGCACGAGCTGACGACAGCCATGCAGCACCTGTGCAGGCTCCGG
>JAFGRF010000003.1 GCA_016935295.1 Caldifarciminota bacterium
GATAGATCAGGCCGTCCGCTGCTCGCACTGCTCTTGGCGCTGGCGCGGGATCCGCTTCTCAGACTTAGTGCGGAGCCTGTCCTGCAAATGCGGCCAGGGGAGGAGCTTGCCCGGCAAAGGCTCACGGACGCGCTTGCTGACAGAGTGGCCGGCCGTCTCAGCGACGAAACCATTGACAAAGTCGTGCGCAATACTGCTTCTTCATGGACGCAGTCTGGTCATCTCAAGGGACGTGGCCGCAAGACTCGTCAGCTGGTCGCTGCAACCCCTTTAAGCACTGCGTACGCGCTTCTTCTGGGCCATCTGGTGGGATCACGAGGCCCTGCACTGTTCGAGTCATCCTGGGCGCGCGTGCTCGATGCTCAGACTCCTGAACTGATGAATCTCGCGATGGACGCTAAGCGTCTGGGTTTGATCGACATGAGCCAAGCGGGCGGGGTCGTCGCGGTGTCGCCATCTCGGCTAATGGCGCCGGGAGAAAGGTGGTAGTTGCTTGGGGCGGATCGAAGAGCTGGCAGCCCGATACAAGCGGCATATCGAAGCTCCCTGGCAGCGGAACCTAGCCGGGGATCAAAAGACTGTCTTCGTGGTGTATCCGAAGACCGAGGAGCGTCGATTGCGGGCCCACCTCGAACTGTTTGAGATGGCGACAACGTCAACCGGGCATCGATGGCGAGCAGTGGACATCACAGGTGCGTTTGCCCGCTGGATGTCGGAGACCGACTACCGGGACACCTACTTCGAGGAGCCCGAGTCGTTGACTATGAAGCTGAGGGCCGACTTCGTGAACTACGCTGCCACGCTGATAAGAGATGTCCTGGCTGCGGAGGACGTAGATGAAGACACAGTGGTTGCCATTCAGGGGGTGGCGTCACTGTTTGGCTTCACCCGCGTCTCGCTCGTACTAAAGGAAGTGGTCAGGGATATTAGGGGACGACTCGTTGTCTTCTTCCCAGGTGAGTACGACAACAACAACTACCGCCTGCTCGACGCAAGAGATGGCTGGAACTACTTGGCTGTCCCCATCACACTGCATAACGGGGTGACTGACTGATGAAGAACCGCGAGCTCTTCCAACGCGATCCTGCAGTATCGAAGTTGCTCAACGACGGCGTGGCCGCGGTATCGGAGGCCACCACGGAGAAGGAACTTCAGACCCTCCGATACGAGCTCGAACACTTTGTGTGTGAGGGTCAATACCGGGACGGGTTAATCCGTGTCTTGGAGTCGTATCTGGGCAGCGTGAGCTCCACCACTCAGCCAGCGACGTGGGTAAGTGGGTTCTACGGGAGTGGCAAGTCACATCTCCTCAAGATGCTGCGACATCTGTGGGTCGACACCCATTTCTCGGATGGCGCCACGGCCCGTGGCCTTGCTCGGCTGCCGCAAGACGTGCAAGACCTCCTGCGCGAACTTGACACCCTCGGCAAACGCTGCGGTGGCCTTCACGCTGCATCGGGGACGCTTCCCTCTGGCGGCGGCGAGAGCGTCGCACTGGCCGCACTCAGCGTGATTCTCCGGTCAAAGGGACTGCCTGAGTCGCTACCTCAAGCTCAGTTCTGCCTTTGGCTCCGGAAGAACGGGATCTACGACAACGTCAGGGAAGGGGTTGAGTCAGCAGGCAAGGATTTCACGGGCGAGCTCCACGATCTCTACGTAAGTCCGATCCTCGCCAAGGCGATTCTCGACGTTGATACCGATTTCGCGCCAGATCTGAAGCAGGCACGTGCCGCGCTCCGTACCCAGTTCCCCGTGGTCGACAGTGTCTCCCCGAGTGAGTTCTCGCGACTAGCGCGTGAGGTCCTGTCAATTGATGGGGAAATCCCATGCACCCTTATTGCACTCGACGAGATCCAGCTGTTCATTGGCGACAGCGCGGATCGTTCAAAAGATGTGCAGGACCTCGCCGAAGCACTTTGCAAGAGCTTCGATAGCCGCGTGCTCCTACTCGGCGCTGGCCAAACGGCGTTGGCCGGCAGTGACCGGCTTCTACAAAGGCTCATGGCTCGTTTCACCATCCCCGTAGAACTGTCCGACACTGACGTTGAAACTGTCACACGTCGGGTGGTGCTGGCGAAGAAAGCTGACAAGCGGAAGATCATTGAGGAAACACTCGCCACCCACGCCGGCGAATGCGATCGACAACTGGCGGGCACCGCCATTGCCGCTCGGGTTGAGGACCGCGACGTCATTGTTGACGACTATCCTCTCTTGCCTGTCCGCCGTAGGTTCTGGGAGCATGTGCTTCGGGCTGTGGACGTGCCCGGCACCGCCAGCCAGCTGCGTACACAGCTCAAGATTGTGCATGAGGCTGCACGGCAGACGGCGGATGACCCGGTTGGTACTGTAGTTCCCGCAGACTTCATTTTCGGGCAACTTCACCCTGATCTTCTTCGCGGGGGCGTGCTTCTCCGCGAGATTGACGAGACCATACGCAACCTTGCTGACGGAACTCCTGAGGGACTGCTTGCCCAGCGGCTCTGTGGGCTAGTTTTTCTCGTGCGCAAGCTCCCGCGCGAGGAAGTGGCAGACATCGGCGTCCGTGCTACCCCGGAGATGCTCGCTGCTCTCCTTGTGTCGGACTTGTCGGAGGACGGTCCGCGACTCCGGAAGAGCATACCTGCAACGCTGCAGAGCCTCGTCGATAGAGGCGTCCTCATTCAAGTCGACGATGAATACAGCCTTCAGACGCGCGAGAGCAGCGAGTGGGAGCGCGAGTTCCGTCAGCGGCAGATCCGGCTGCGGGGCGACCCGACAACACTGGCTGGCAAGAGAGCGTCCCTGGTCAGCGCAGCCTGCAGCGAGGCGCTCAAGGGCATCAAGCTCACGCAGGGGAAGTGCAGCGAGCCGCGCAGGCTGGCAGTACACTTCGGAGGCGAGGCTCCGAACGCGGCGGATGGTCGCGAAGTCCCTGTATGGGTGCGGGACGGCTGGGGAGAGAAGGAGGCTGCTGTCGTCAATGATGCTCGTGCAGCGGGCAGTGCTAGCGCAACCGTCCACGTGTACGTCCCGAGGAGTAGCGCCGATGATCTGCAGGCGGCCATTGTCGAATACGAGGCGGCCGAC
>JAFGRF010000032.1 GCA_016935295.1 Caldifarciminota bacterium
AGCGAGTCGACGCTGTAACTGCAGAATGACATGAGCAACGAGCTTGAGTTCACGAAGGTCGAATCAGCCGACCGGCTGCCCGCGTGGGTCACTCGCAGCCAGTTGGTGGAGTTCTTCCACGCCACGATGGAGCCGTACCAGGACAAGCCCGAGGACATCGACCGGGCACTCGACTATGCCTTCAATCCCCAACGCGGCGGCTTCCTGATGCTGGCCCGCCGGGACGGCGGGCTGGCGGGCGCGTTGCTGATGCTCAAGACCGGGATGTCCGGCTACGTTCCCGAGAACATTCTCGTGTTTGTCACCGTTGCCCCGCACCTGCGCAACCAGGGTGTCGGCCGCCGGCTCATCGACCATTCGGTCGCGCAGTGTTCCGGCAGCGTCAAGCTGCACGTCGAGTACGACAATCCGGCGAAACGGCTTTACGAGCGGGTCGGCTTCAGCACCAAGTACGCCGAGATGAGGTTTCCCCGGTGAGTCGCCTCATCATTGACCTCGAGGCGCTGCACCATAACATCGAGACCATCGACGGCTGGGTCAGGGACCACGGCGCCACCTGGACCCTGGTCACCAAGGCCCTCAGCGGCCATCTCGATACCATCCGCGCGCTGCAGGCGCTCGGGGTCCGTTCCATGGCCGACTCCCGCGTGGACAATCTGCGGGCGATAGCCAGGATCAGTCCCGGTTTCGAGTCCTGGTATCTCCGTCCGCCGCGCCTCACGTATGTCCGCAGCGTCGTCGAGGTGTCCGACGTGAGCCTAAACAGCGAGTTGCAGGTCATCGACGAAATTGACCGCGTTGCCGGTGCACTCGGCAAGACCCACCACATCATCATCATGATCGAGCTGGGCGACCTCCGCGAGGGCATTCTGCCCGGGTCCCTGATCGGGTTCTACAACCATGTCTTCAGACTCGACCATGTCGAAGTCCTCGGCATCGGCGCCAACCTCGGCTGCCTCGCCGGAATCGTACCCACCGTCGACCAGATGATGCAGCTCGTGCTCTACCGCGAACTCCTGCAGCTCAAGTTCAACCACTCCCTGCGCCTGATTTCCGCCGGTTCCAGCGCCCTCCTTCCCATGCTGCTGGAGGGGCGCGTGCCCGGGCCGATCAACCATTTCCGCGTCGGCGAGGCGGTCTTCCTGGGCAGCGACCTCATCCACGGCGGCACTCTCCAGGAACTGCGGGATGACGCCTTCACACTTGAGGCCGAGATCGTCGAGATCAAAGAAAAGAGCCTCGCCGTGCAGACCGACGGCTCCGGCATCGCCACGTTCGAGCCCGTCTGCAAAGAGGAATTCGCGCCGGGTCAGCGGGGCTTTCGTGCCCTGCTCGCGGTCGGGCAGCTCGACACCGACGTCAAAGCGCTCACTCCCACGAACCCCAACGTGCAACTTGCCGGCGCCAGCAGCGACGTCATGGTCGTCAACCTCGGCGACAATCCCGACGGTCTGAAAGTAGGCGATACCCTGAAGTTCCGGCCGGCCTACAGCGCCCTGGTTCGCCTCATGGTCGGCAAGTACATGCCAAAGATCGTCACTCCCGAAGTCGGCGAGTTCAAGCACCTCGTCTCCGGACGGGACCCGCTCGAACTGTCGCCGGCAGTGCCGGACTCCGCGGGGCCGACCACGCCCGGCCCGGTTCCCCGGAAGGGCACCGTTCGAGCCGGACGCACCAGGCACGCAGATTCGCGCAGCCCGGTCGGAGACGCCGAGCGGGAGCTGCGGGAAGACCAGGACGAGACCACCTGACTGCGTCCGGTCCGCCAGCCACCGGCTGTCCGGGCCGCGATACCGCATTGGACCAGCCTCTTCTCCAAGTCCGACGTTCCACTCCCTACCCGCCGCCTGACGGCCTTCTGACCAGCACACAGTACGAACACGGCCGCAGCCGACCCGCAGCCGGTTCCACTCCGCGACTGGACTCACCGCCGCGTGTAAGTTAGTCGGGAAGCAATCGGAAAATCTAGAAAGAAAACGGGTGCGGACCGCTCGAGTTGTTGAGGGCTCGGTCGGGAAGAAACTCCGCACCCGACAGTACCGCCGGGCTTTGTTGACCGGCAGGGCCAGCGGAACCAGCTGCCGTCCGCCTCGGCCGTACTTTCGTCCCCGGCTGCCCCAGGGACGGTCGATTATAGCCCGACTCGCGCCACTGGGCAAGGGTGAACCCGACCCGTCTGTTCTGCCGCGGGCGACGCATGCCGTCTCGCGCGGCGGCCTGCCTCTGTCCCGCGCATTTGACAGAATCGCCAGCCGGTGTTACAATCGGGTAGATGTCAGTGACGCCAGACTCCCATGTTACAGAGGCCGTCACTCGAAGTAAGGAGGATTGGATGAAAGTAGTCGCGTACAGCACTATGCTCATGCTCGCCGTCACCGGACTGGCCATCCTCGGCTGCGAACAGCCGACACACCCGAACCACGCCCCGACAATCACGGAACTGGACATACCAACCGACATAGACGCGTCGCTTGACGCAACGCTCACCTGCACGGCCACGGACCCGGATACCGACGCCCTCACCTTCAACTGGACCTGCACCAATGGCGACCTGCATACAACGACCGGTTACACGGTTGTCTGGACCGCACCCGAGTCCTCCGGGACCGCGACGATTACGGTCACGGCGCAGGACGACAGCGGCGCAGCCGACACCATGAGCGGGACCATCACTATTAACTCCGTCACCAAGACTCTCGTCGACTGGACCGGTGCGGTCGCCGGAGGAGAATTCAAGCTCTGGAGCAGCGCGTATATCCCGGCACGCTACACCGTGTCAGGCACGTTTTCGGTTGAACCGCTGGATGCCACGTTTCTCATGCTGGACTCGGCCAACTACCAGAAGTGGCGGTTCTCCGAGCCCTACGATGCCGTAATCAAGGTGGAGAAGTCAACCGGATCGGATTTCTCGACCGTGGTTACCGTGGGAACCGGCTACCACTTCGTCCTGGACAACGTGTACAACGTGGGCGCGGACACTCTGGCCCACGTTCTGGTCCAACAGACGTCGCCCTAGGTGG
>JAFGRF010000276.1 GCA_016935295.1 Caldifarciminota bacterium
CGCTCGCGGTGCGGACGACCAGCACCTGACGTGGATAGACCACAACCGAATCCACCCGCGAACTGACGGATAGAGCCTGGAGCAGCATTAGTATTACGGACATCTAGCCTCCCTAAGTTATCAGCATCACCCAACTGAAGGACAAAGCGATAAGGACAAAGGACTAATCAATGACAAAAGGGAAAGGACAAAGTCACAACTCCGTGCTTTCTACTTTGTCCTTGATACTTGCTTTGTCCTTTGTACTTCGTCCTTTGTACTTGCCAATCGTCTGGACTTGAATCATCTACCATCGCGCAGCCCGCCTCATTCCGGCCCAATGGTCGCCCCGCCGATGACGAAGTCGCTCTGCCAGAACACCACTGCCTGGCCGGGCGTGGGCGCCCACTGCGGCTCGTCAAATGTAACGCGCACGTGCCCGCCGTCAAGTGGTTCCACCAATGCGTCCCCACCCCGGCTCTGATAGCGCACTCTCGCCTCCGCGCGGAAGGGCTCGACCGGAGCCGAACCTGAAACCCAGCGGGCATCCGTGGCCTCGACCACCCGCGCACGAGCATCGTCCTCGGTTCCCAGCACGACTGCGTCCTTCTCCGGTTCGATGCAGACCACGTATCGGCGCTCACCGAACGCAAGACCCAGACCCTTTCTCTGTCCGACCGTGAGGCCGGCAATGCCGTGGTGTTGACCGAGCACGTTTCCTGACGTGTCCAGCACGGGTCCGGCACGGAACAGGTCGGGCCGGCGTCGCCGGAGGAACGCTTCGTAGTCATTGTCCGGCACGAAGCAGATATCCTGACTCTCAGGCGCTTCCGCCACCGGCAGATTGAGCTCGCGCGCCATCTCTCTCACTTGTGCTTTGGTGTAGTCGCCAACGGGCATCAGGACTCTGCTCAACTGCTCCTGCGTCATCGCGTAGAGGAAGTAGGACTGGTCCTTACGAGCGTCCATGCCCTTCAGGAGCTGCCAGGACTCCTCGTTCATCGTTCCTCGTTCATCGTTGATCGTTTTCGGAGCGATGCGGGCATAGTGGCCCGTGGCAATCAGCCCGGCGCCAAGTTGCGGCGCCCGGCCCAGCAGTTCGGTGAACTTGAGCACCTCGTTGCACCGCAGACATGGATTCGGAGTCCGGCCGCGACCGTATTCTGAGCAGAAGTCGCCGATGACCGAGGCCTCGAACTCATTTCGGAAGTCCCACGTGTAGTGAGGGAATCCGAGCTTCGCCGCCACGCGCGCCGCGTCCCGGAAGCCCTGGAATCCACAGCAACCGCGGCCGCCTTCGCCGTTGCGCTCGTCGTCGAACAGCCGCATCGTGACGCCGACAACATCGTAGCCCTGCTCCTTCAGCAGGGCCGCCGCGACCGAAGAGTCCACGCCGCCGGACATGGCAACAAGGACGCGTGCGCGCCGCCCGCCGTCAGTGGTTTCCATCGGTCTCATTGCGATGTGTTGGTCTCCAACTCGACCGGGTGTGGCGCGCAGTGTCCAGTGACCAGTTACCAGCCTGCAGTCAAGACCCGGAACTGGGAACTGCAACCTGCGAACTGGTCACTCGCGACTGCGCGTGTGGATTTCACGCCGGATGCTGATCCAGAGTTCCTTGCGGACGGCCACCGGCATGTCGCACGTGGGTTCCAGGCTGCAGTAGTGGACCAGCCGTTTCAAGCTGCGCAGCAGACTGGCGCATTCGGCGCACGACTGCGCATGCAGAAGCACCTTGCGGGCCAGCTCCTCGTCCTCGTCACCGCTCAAGTACCGGGCAATCAGATCCTTGGCCTCGCCGCAATCACGGCACTCGCCGGTCTGCTTCTTGCTCTTCTTCATCACTACTCCATTAGAGATATCCTGCCAGCTTCTCTCTCAGCACCAGCCGGCCTCGGTGGAGGCGCGACTTCACCGCCGCCACCGAAAGATGCAGGACCTTGCTCACTTCTTCATTGCTCAGCCCTTCGAGGTCGCGCAAGACCACGACCGAGCGGTAGTCCTCGGGGAGCTCTTCAACTGCTTTCTGCAGTGCGGCCCGAAGCTCGCGCTGCTTCATCAGCTTCTCCGGCCCGTACTTGATGTCCGGTATCTCGAACGGCAGATCACCGGCGGCATTCACTGGCTGGTCAAGGGAAACCGTTGTCACCCGGTCCCGTTTGCGCAACTTGCTTAGACTCACATTCGTCGCGATTCGGTACAGCCAGGTGAAGAAAGACGACTTGAACTGGAACTTGTTGATGAACCGGTACGCGCGCAGGAAGGCATCCTGCAACGCTTCGCTGGCGTCCTGTTCGTTGCCCATCAGGCGGTAGGTGATGTTGTAGACCTTGCGCTCATAGCGGCGCACCAGCTCCTCGAACGCTTCGGTGTTCCCGGCCTGGACCCTGCGCACGAGCTCGTCGTCGGGTACCGGTAATGCCGGTGCGGCAACGGCGAGCTGCTTGCTCTCTGGCATCACATTTAAGATAGTGACGGGCCGGAGGTTGTCAAACCGGCCCGTCTCCGAAGCTGGATGCGGCTACGGCAGAGCCGGCACGATCCGCTGGCCGCGCATCATGCCCGGGGAGTTGTCGAAGACCTGCACGACGTGATAGATGACACCGATTGACCGGCGCGGGGACTGACCGTGGAAGTAGTCGTGCACGAGATTGATGTACTCCACGACCTGCCTTTCGTAGTCGGACAGACCGGGATCGTTCGGGTCGAGCATCTGCGCGACGCAGCGCAGTTCGTACGACTTGGGCAGGTCGAGATACACAACCGCCACACCCGGGTCCGTCATCTGGTTGAGGAAGGTGTGGGTCTCGAAGTTCGACTGCGAATAGAGCTCGAGCGACGACTGCTTTTTACGGTCAAACACATCGGTGGCCTGCGTATACAGGCTCTCCAGCAGCGCGAGCTTCTTGTCCATCGAGTCGTCCCAGGTCTGCTTCAAGAGCGCGATCATCCCCGGCAGCTTTTCCGGTTCGGGCAGCCAGCCCGTGCCTTTGACCGCGTTGTTGATGTCGAACTCAGAGTCCTTCCGCTTCATTCCGTGGCTCGCGACCATCGCGTTGTGCGGTCCGGAAACCTCCGGCTTCACCATCCCGCCCATCTGGCCCTCGGGCATCGCCATCATCTTCTTGATCACGCCGAGCTGCTCGACCCGCTTACCGAAGTTCCACTTGCAGAAGTCGTCCGGCAGGCTGACGACCTTCAGGTCCAGCCACTGACCGTCGATCTTGCCGCGGATGATTCCATCCTTCAGTTTGGACGCGTCCACCACGTCCTGGTGGAACCAGCCGGACCACCGGCCCCGCTTGCCCGCCGGGTCGGTCGTATCCGGCGTGAACTTCACGTCGTGCCAGAACTGCACAGTGCCGTGCTCAAGGTTCTTCATCTCCGGCACTCCCGCAGTTGGAGTCGTACCGTCCCTAGCGTACGTCATACCCGCGACTGCGGCCAGTACCACCGCCAACAGCGTTCTCATTTGTTGCTCCTTCACTCTGACTTCTGCATTCTGCGCTCTGACTACTGACCATTCGACTCGCCGCGCCTTCCTGTCATTCCGAGCGAGTCAGACGAGTCGAGGAATCTCTCCTCACGGCGCGGCTCGCTCAGGGCAAGCTTCTGACTTCTCGGCCAGTCTCACAATCACTGGCAGGCTTCTGCCTGAACGGCTCACGGCGACGTCAATCAGCTTCACGATTCCGAGACCCAGTGCGAGTCCGATCCCGGTCAGGATTCCCGACCAAAGGTCCTTGTGCAAGACCAGACCGCCGACAAGCACGCCGGCGAGCATCAGAAGCGCCGGGATACCGAACACGAGGACATTCGTCCTCGCACCGATCCGCTCGTCCAGCTCCAATTCGACCAGTTCACCGGCGGATACGCCGATCTTGTCCAGCGCCTGCACCCTGCGGACACTCGTACCAGTCCAGTTGCAGACGCTATGAGCGCTGCAATGCTCGCATTCACCCCTGGCCGCGACTTCGACCTCGGCCCGGCCACCGCTGACACTGACTATCTTACCGGTTTCGCGCATCTGGTCTCGTCGGGGACAACCACCAATCTATGCGCTGCCGGTGCTTGGGCAGACTCAGGCGGTCTGCGTGGGTCCCTGAGATGTCGCAGCCTTCATCCTCGCCCTGCGCTTCCACTGCTGGATGCGCATGCTCAGGTACAGAATGGCGCCGGATATGGCGAGGAAGGCGAGCCCGGCTGCCAGCACCAGCCCGCCCCAGGTGAACCAGCTGTGCCAGCGCAGCACGTAGTGGAACCGCGGCATGAGCAGGTAGATGATCCCGGTTGTGGCAGTTACCAGCAAGAACGGTACCAGGGTAAACCCGATGACAAGGTGCAGCTTCCTCAGTCCAGTCATGTGCTCTCATCTCTCCTCTCTCCACCCTCCTCCCTGGGCCAGCGGTTGAAGAACGCGACCTGTTCGAGCGGCAGCCGCTCGGGGCGATGGGTCTCGTCGTGTATCTGCTTCTCATTCAGCACCGAACTGATGGCATCCGCGTGTCTGCCGATATTGACGAGTGTGATCACCTGCATTGTGTCCGGGATGCCCAGCACTGCCCGCACGGCCTTGGGGCTGTATCCGGCAATCGGGTGCGCCACCAGCCCGAGTTCGGTCGCCCGCAGAATCAGAAACGCAGTCTCGAGACCGGTATCGAACAGGTAGTACTCGCGGTCGTAGATGTTGCAGTCGGCCTCTTTTTCGGCGCAGACCGCAACGATGAGCGAATCGGCATGACACCAGGCGTTGCCCCTGTTGAAGACCGCCTTCATCTTCTCGAGTACTGCCGGCTCCCACACGAACACAAACCGTGCCGGCTGGTTGTTGTTGCAGGTCGGTGCGAGCTGGGCGCAGCGGGCAAGATCCCGCACCAAGTCCTCAGTGATCTCGACCGGCGCGAGCGAGCGGTATGCCCGGCGCGCGTTGATGGCGTCAATGACGTTCACGTCGCCCCCTTACGTTGAGAGACTGAAGCGGACATTCACCACCAAAGCACCAAGACACGAAGAGGAC
>JAFGRF010000277.1 GCA_016935295.1 Caldifarciminota bacterium
GAGACCGAAGATAGAGGCGGGGAGCGGATTCTGGCCGGCAGCGCCGGCCGAAATCCTCAGCATCGAGACTCTGCGCGGAGTGCGGGTCGCGAGAGTCAGAATCAGCCCGGCTCAGTACGACGGGGGGACAAAGACGCTCCGGCTGCATCACAGGGTGCGAGTCGCGCTGACGTTCGACCGGCCAGCGGTTCAGAACGACCGGCCGGACGCGCTCGACAGCGTCATCGCGCCGATGCTGGTGAACGGTTCCGACGCCATCCGCTGGAAGCTCGACCTGCCTCTGCAGGACTCCATCAACTTCTTCGAGCGCTCGGACGTCTGGTGCCGTATCAAGACCGAAAGCACGGGCGTGTACCGCATCACCGCTGCCGAGCTGAGGGCGGCCGGGTTCAGCCCGGAGTCAATCGCGCCCGCGACGATGAAGCTCTACTCAATCGGCCCATACACGATCAACGGCCCGTACCCGGACACGATGGTTCAGGTGCCGGTATTCGTGAAGGACAACGGCGACGCGAAGTTCGACAAGGGCGAGTACCTGGCGTTCTATGCCGAGTCGCCTTCGTACTGGCAGGTGAGCGATTCGCTCCGGCTTACCAATGACTCGGTCTGGCGGACGAACGTGTTCACCGACTACAACTGCTGGTGGCTGACCTGGGGCGGGGAAGATGGCCGGCGAATGGATACAGTCTCCGGGGCCGGTGCAACGGACCCGCTGCCGGATGCGTACGCGCATATCCGATTGGAGCGTGACAGTCTGTGCCCGGCGCGGTCCGGCCTGCTCTGGCTGTGGCGGGATATCGTCAAGATCGCAGGTATGGATGTTACTGACGACATAGTACTCAGATTGCCGCAGCGCGACACGATACGATGGATCGGAAGTCGGTTCTACGGCAGGGGGTCCGGCTACGCCAATGCGCGGCTGTACCTGAATGGGACGTTGATCGGAGACTCGTTGCTGATCAGGGAATCGTTGTCGGTCCCGCCCCCCGTCGATTTCCGCTTCGACGGCCTGCCGGTCGAGGCTGCCGCCCGGACGGGCAAGCCTGATACCTTGACTGTGGAGCTGTACGGGGACCCGGAGATGGAGGTGTTCCTCGATTATCTGGAGGTCGGCTACGCCGAGAAGCTGACAGTGACCAAGGCCGAGCCCCAGCTCGAGTTCCTTGCTACCGAAGGAGAAGGGGCCGAGTTCGGCATCGAGGGCGCGGGCGGCGACGTGTTGCTCCTGGACGTGACAGACCCCTACGGCCCGGTTCGGATAACCCAGACCTACGTTTCGGCCAATCGTCGCAACCTGCGGTTGAACGCTGCCGGATTCAGGCGGCTGCGCTGCGCGCTCGCATCCGGCCTGCTCACGCCAAACGAGGTCGTGCGCCGCAGCCCGGGCAATCTGCGCCACGCTGCCGTGTCGGGCGACTACTTCGTTATCTGCCCGGATGAGTTCTATCACGCGGCCGAGTTGTTCGCCCGGTATCGCGAGGGAAACGTCGCGGGAATCGCGAACGCGCACGTCCAGGTAGCCAAGCTGTCAGAGGTCTACGATGACTACGCGTTCGGAGTCGAAGAGCCGGGTGCAATCAAGCGGCTGCTGCAGGCAAAGCGGCCGGCGTACGTGCTGCTGGCGGGCGACGGCACGTACGACTACCGGAACATACAGTCCTTGCGGACCACGCCGGTGCTGCCGCCTTACGAGGTAGGCTATGACATCGACCCGGAGGTCTACGGCGGCGTGGCCTTAGCCATCGACGCTTGGTACGCAGACCTGGACGGCGGCGGGACCGGGCCAGACCTGATACTCGGTCGGATGACGGTCAGGAACCCGGTGGAGTTCCGTCAGTTCCTTGACCGGGTGAAGAAGTACGAAACGCAGCCGCTGGGCTACTGGGCGAAGCGCTATCTCCTGCTGGCGGATGACGAGATTGAGGGCAGCTTTGACCGGGAGGACCCGATCAAGGACCACATCTCGAACTGCGAAGGGCAGGCGCGAATCGCGGCCGGCCTGCTCGACCCGGTCAAGGTGTACCTGACCGAGTACCCGCTGACCGGGACAAACCTCAAGGCCGAGGCGAGCGCCGAGTTCATTCGCCAATTCAACCGGGGGGCCGTCCTTTTCTGTTTCTTCGGCCACGGCGCCGGATTCCAGCTCTGCCACGAGCAGGCGTTGCACATAACGAACACCGTGCCAAACGTGAACAACGACGCCCGCAGTCCGATGGCGTTCTACGGCTCGTGCGGCGTGGGCCGGTTCGAGGACACGCGGTATGAGGCGATTGCGGAGGAGTTGGTGCGCAAAGAGGGCGGCACGATTGCCGGAGTCGGTGCGACCAAGGCGACAGGGTCGGGCGCAAACAGCTCCATTGCGCAAGCCATGTTCCGGCGTCTGATAGACCATCCTGATGATCCGATCGGACCCGCGTACCTGCAGGGCTTTGCGGCCGGTGGCATCACGTCCCTGAAATACGTCCTGTTCGGCGACCCGGCGACCGTGCTCAGGATGCCGCACCGCGGCCCGGTGCCCGTGGTCCAGCCCGACACCTTCTATCCGGGCGGCAGGACCGAGTTCGAGGCCGACGACACGGTCAACGCCAAGGGGTCCTACGAGGTTTCGGCGCACGAGGCGATCTGGCACCGCTACTACCGCTCGACCTACACCAGCGGCGGCGGCTTCACGGCGAACTACGAGCTCCCGGGGTACGAGATCCACCATGCGGCAGGGTTGTTCGATTCGAGCCGGATTCGCGGGTCGTTCATCGTGCCGAGGATTCAGTACCCGGAGACGACCGAAGTCGCAAACGGCTACTACGCCCGTCTTCCCAATACCGGCCGCGTGAGCTTGCTCAGCCTCGACGGTTCGCCCGCCCTTTCCTATGAACGTGACTCGATTGCGCTTGATACCCAGATGGTCGTAACCTCGGACAACGAACCGCCGGTCGTCGGCCTCTACGCCGGCGACATTCCGCTCGTGCCCGGCGACACGACGCTGGTTCCCGGCAGTTTCAGCCTGGTCGGACGGTTGAGCGACTCCTCGGGCATCTTCCTTGTGCCGAGCATGGACCCGTCGATTCAGGATGTGGTGCTGAGTCTCAGGATGTCCGGTACGGCTACGCCGCTCACCGACTACTTCCACTACGACAACAACTCGATTGTTGCCGGGCAATTCGCATACCCGCTCAGGCTGGGCGACAACTTCACCGACTCGCTGACGGTCGTAGCTTCGGACAACATGGTCGACCCGACCAATCCCGGGCAGCACCGCACGAGGTTGACCGTGATGCTTGCCACCCAGCGCGACACCGCCGCGGTCAAGCTGACTGACTGTCTGGTTTTTCCCAATCCAACTGGCGGCCCGGCCAGGTTCACATTCAGTCTGACTCGCGCCGCCTCCGTGTCGGTCAAGATATTCACTATTGCCGGGCGGCTGGTACGAGTCCTGCCGGCGGTCGCGTGCGGGTTCGACTACAACCAGATCGAATGGGACGGCCGCGACAAGGACGGCCAGACGCTGGCCAACGGCGTCTACCTGTACAAACTCGATGCGCAGGCAATCGGTGCCACGGCGGCGGAGCGCCGGTCGGCTTCATTCCGGGACAAGTTCATCGTCCACCGGTAGACGTTCAAGCAGCAGGAACTACAAGCTGTTGGGGAGCGCAGGCTACTTGCTCCGACGTGGCCGGACGGGTCTGCGGGCAAGTTCTGGACACTTCGCCGCGCCTTCCTTGACTCCGTAGCTCGTCCGGCTAGACTGAGGTCCTTGGAACGGCTCCAGGTTCTGGTTGCCCTGAAGCGCCGCAACAGGTTTCTGAACCTGTCCGTTCCCGCTTACGCCATCTACCTGGGCATCGCCGGGTTGGTGGCGATTCTCGTTTGCGGCTCGCTGCTCGGGTCGTTTGCTGTCGCCCGTCTTACCGACAGCGAACGGGCCGGACGGCTCGCCCGGGAGAACGACCTTCTCAAGGCGAAGGTAGCGGCGTACGCTGCGGCAATGGATACGTTCCGCCAATTCATGGTCGCAGCAGAGCAGATGGATAACAAGCTGCGGGCGTCCATCAGCCTTCCGTTGATACCCGGAGATATCCGGCTGATGGGCATCGGCGGCAGCCAGCCGTCCAGCCCGGAGCCGAGGGTGGATGCCATGCTCAGGCGCGTGCGGTTTGAGCAGCAGTCTCTGTCCGAAATCCAGGCCGCGCTGAAGGAGCAGGAGTCGCGGCTGCAGTACGTTCCTTCGATCTGGCCGGTGCAGGGCTGGGTTGCTTCGGGGTTTGGCTACCGGACCGACCCGTTCACCGGCAAGCGGGCCATGCATCCCGGCCTGGACATTGTCGCGCCTACCGGCACGCCGGTCGCAGCAACCGGGGCCGGGCGGGTAGTCTACGCCGGATGGAAGCCAGGCTGGGGGCGGTGCGTCGAGATCGACCACGGCGGCGGCATCAGGACATTCTACGCGCACTGCCGGTCGCTCAAGGTGAACGGCGGTCAGAAAGTATCCCGCGGCGACGTGATTGCATCTGTCGGCAACTCAGGACGTTCGACCGGGACTCATCTGCACTACGGTGTGCTCGCGAACGGCAATTGGGTGAACCCGGGCAACTACGTCCTCGCCCAGCTCAGCGCGAACTAGTCCTCACTTCCGCAACAACACGACCGGCAGCTTCTCGGCGCGGGTAGTGCCGCTGTACCGATACTCCACGCAGACGGCATAGATGCCGGTCGGCGCGCGCGTACCCGACGAGTTGAGCCCGTTCCAGCAGACGGTGCCACGCTCGCCGGAGGGGCGTCCGGAGAAGAGCGTTGTGACCTGCCTGCCACCGAGGTCGAAGACCGTGACTTTCAGCGTGCCGTCTGCCTGGGGCAGGCGGTAGACGACCGCGAGACTATCCTCGAAACCGTCGCCGTCCGGGCTGAAACTTGAGAGGTTCAGGTCGAACAACCGCTGCGCTCCTCCGGGCAAGACGGTCAGCCGCAGGAAGTCGTTGGTCGTGTCGGCGTCGGGGCTGAGGAGCCGGGCGCAGAGGTCGGACGTCGCGGACGGGCATGTGAGGCTCGCCTGCAGGGTTGTGTCCTGTCCATGCAAGAGCGGCGGACCGAACAGGGTGGTGTCTTCTTCCTCGTTGTCAGGCAGCGTGTTGCCATTGCGGTCAAGGAAGAACGAGAGACTCCAGTTGTCAGCCGGCATCCAGCCGGAGTTGGATACGTTCACCGTGGCGAAGAGGGGCTCGCCGGGCTTCGTCGTCGTGGAATCGGCCAGGGCCAGGCCGGTCAGGGCCAGGTCGAGGTAACTCATCATGCTGTTGGCGGCACCGGGCGTGCAGCCGGCGGTGTCGAGGCAGGCAGTCCAGTTGCTCACCGTGTCGGGTCCGTCTATGTCAATCCGCTCCCACGAAATGCCGTCGCCCGCGTCACAGGGGATTGAGTCGGTAGTGTCCCAGGGCGTGCCGAAGGTGCTGGTGTCGCCATCGGCGGAGCAGAGCACAACCGGGTCGTTGGTTGTCAGGCCATCGCCGATCGTAGTATTCCCGACAGTCAGTATCAGTGTGCCCGGCCCGAAATGGTACGGCTGTTCGTAACCGCCCAGCGCCGCCGTGTCGGTGTATTCGGGGTCGAGGACGACTGCGTAGCAGTGCGGGTCGAGCCAGGTCGTGCCGAGTCGAAGTGATTCGGGGTCCAGGAGCGAGGAGTCGTTCCAGGCCTGGATGAGGTCAATCGCGTCTTCATCAGTGATGGTCCAGTCGAGCAGGTCAATCACGCTGTCGCTCGTGTTGTAGATCTCGACGAACTCGTTGCGGTCTTCCGGGTAGTGCACGCCGGTCTTGCCCGTCGGGTTGGCCATCACCTCGGTGATGACGACACGGCTGGCGCAGGCCAGGGCGAGCAACAGGGTCGCTCCCACGGCGGGAGGATAGTTGTGCGGTGCCTGATTGTCAACCGCCGCGCGGGTCCTTGTCCGCGCCCGTGACACTGGTCACTGATACCCGGCAACTGGAACCTCGCAGCGAAACCGCGATCGAGTCTCGCAAAGCACCCTCAATCGTCCGCGGAAAACGGGGACTGTACCGCGCCAAGTCCGACGTTGGCGCTCGGTGGGACTGTCCCCGGTTTTCCGCGACGGTCGGCAGGTACCGGCAACGGACACGCGTTGTCGGTCGATTGCGACCTCGCAGCGAAGCCGCGATTCGGTCTTTCATTGTACCTCACATTCTTCGTCACAAAGTATCGGCAAATGTATCGTCAACTGAATGCTGAACTGCGTCGCGAACTGCGTCGGCAACTGAATCGTGAACTGTATATCAAACTGCGTCGGCCATTCTACGCGGCATTCTACGACAAAACGCTCGCGCCATCGTACCTGAAATCGGACCCGTCATTGTTCGCGTCATCGTTCGGCGCATTGTACCGAAAAAAGTACGGGCCATTCGATGGTCCAATCTATCCTCA
>JAFGRF010000278.1 GCA_016935295.1 Caldifarciminota bacterium
GCCCTGCCTGACATGCTGGCCAGGGAGACCGGCGTGAGGGTCGTGTCCTTGAATCCGCTTGAGGCCGCGGGCGGCTACATCGCCGCGCTGGGCGCGAGCGCCAGGGCGCTCGCAGACGCTTTGAGGTGAAAGAAGCTACGGACCGGACGGTCGAAATCAGCGAGAGGAGACAGGAATGAGAAATGTGATATTGGTGTTCTTGGCTCTGTTCACGGCCGCATCGGCGGCAGCGTCGGTCAAGCCGACGAGAACTCTTGCCGTGACCGGCACGGCAGAGGTTTCGGTGAAACCCGATATCTGCTACATCAGCTTCGGGGTCGAGACTTTCAACAAGAAGAGCGCGCGGGAGGCGTATCGCATCAACTCCGAGGTGATGACTACACTGAGCGCGTCCGTCCTCGCCACCGGCATCGAAGCGAAGGACGTCCAGACTTCAGGTTTCTCGGTTGCTCCGCAGTACCACTACGACAACGACAACCGCCGGCGGGTCTTCGACGGCTACCGTGTCTATCATTCGCTGGACGTGAATGTGCGCGAACTCAACCAGGCCTCGGCGGTGCTCGATGCCGGGATGGATGCCGGCGCCACGCAGGTCAATCACGTCACCTTTGCGGTCGAGAATCCCAAGAAGCACACCTCCAATGCACGGGTCGAGGCCGTGAGAGCCGCCCATGCCAAGGCGCTGACCATGGCCGACCTGGCCGGCGTCAGGCTGGGCAAGCCCATCAGCATCAGTGAGAACGAACCGGGCGGGTGGGGCCAGTACTACGCGCAGGCGAACGTCGCGGTTGACCGCGCGGCGAGCCCCGAGGAATCGGCCGGCCTGCAGCCGGGCGAGTTCAAGCTGACGCGCACCGTTTACATAACGTACGAGATAGAATAGCCGCGCGGCCGCCGGGCGAAGCTAGAAACCAGAAGCTAGAGGCTGGAAGCCAGAACGCCGGAGAGGGCACTCAGCCTAAGTCGGAAAGCAGAAACCGGAAGGCAGAGCGCAGAGCTTCCGGATTCGACCCCTCGCCCCTGGGCCCTAACCCCTAGCCCCTTTCTTTTGGGGCAAGCGGCCGACCGGCATGATGTAGAGCGGCTCCTCATTTTCAGGCAGCCGGGTGACCAGCCGGACGGCGTCGTCGTGGAAGGCGGCGATGCCGCAGGTGCCGAGACCGAGCGAGGCGCACTGGAGGTAGACGTTCTCGGCCGAGTGGCCGAGGTCCATACAGACGTAGCGCCGGCGGCCGCGCTCGCCGTACTTGGCGGTGTTGCGGCTGAACACGGCGGAGTAGACAAGCGATGCGGGCGCGTCCTGGACCATGGTCTGCCCGAGTGCGGCATGGCAGAGCCACTGGCGCCGGTCGCCGGCGAGCACATCTAACAGGTCGTGAGGTCCGGGACGATACCGGTAGATTCCCGGTTCGAGCCCGGTGACCGCGCCCGCCACCAGGTACAATTCGAGCGGGTAGAGCGCGCCGGCTGAGGGCGCGGCCCTGAACCCGCCGCCCAATTCCGGGATGCCGGGCAGCGGCTGCGTGATACCGTACGCGGCCCAGAGCAGTTGCGATACCTCGGCGAGGGTGAGCGGGTCGTCCGCGTACCGGCGGACCGAGCGGCGTTCGGCCAGCGCTTGATCGACCGATAGCGTGCCGGCGCAGGCGGGCGGCGGCAGTTTGACCGCACGAGCGCTCGGTGGCGAAAAAGGGGAAAGTCCCTCGGAGCAGCTCATTGGATTCGCTGCGGGACAGGCCCCATTTTCCCGGGCATTTCGGTCATGTCCCTTCGCGCTGGTCGGGCAGGATGATCTGGGGGCGGCGGACGCCGACGCGGAGCTGGGTCGTGCCGTCGAGCAGCGCCAGCCGGCCCTCGTGCTCGGCCAGCCTGGTTCGAACTTCATCGGACAGCTTCTGTTCTCCGAATCCCTCAAGGACTACGATGGTGAATGGCGGAAACGGCTCGATGATCTCCTGCATGTTGACGCCGGCGCAGATGATGCCGGACGCGTTCAGTTCTTTCGCCTGGGTTATGGTCACGCTGTCGGCGAAGTCGCGGACCACCACCTTGCCGGCCGCGACCGCTGAGAAGGTCAGCGTGCCGGCGGTCTCGCCGCCCGAGCCCCACACGCCGGAAATCACGGTACCGCCTGACACCACCGTGCACCCGTGTTCGGAGACGCTCTCCACGGTTCCGGGCAGCCAGGCTTTGACCTCGAGTTCCTCGAGCAGGGGTTCGATCAGCACGATGCCGAAGTGCTTGTCAATCCGATTGACCTTGCCCCGGACCGGCGAGGCAGAGGCCCTGAAGTCACCCTTCGCCAGGATTGCGGCCAGCCATTGCCCGCGGTCGACTTCGTCACCGGTTCTCACTCTCAGGTGGGGGGCGAGATCGACCGGTTCGACGTCGAGTTCCTTGGCGACCTGGACGGCGGTGAACTCGCGCGCTTCCTCGGGCCTCTCCCGCAGGAAGAGGGTCCCGCCCGGCAGCAGCTTCTCGACCCGGCCGGCAACCGGTGACCGGAATGTCTTGCCCGTGACCCGGCGCGGAGTGCGGGCGACGACGTCACCGATGCCGACTTCGTCGCCGATATGCTTCACAAGGTACTTCTCGACATCGGCGGCCGGAACCGCGAGTTCCTGCGCGACGTGCAGAAAGAAAGGCCGCAGGAACTGGCGCACACTGCGGGCAACCAGCGTTTCGGTGTTCATTGCCTGTCCCGGGCTAACGAAGACCTGGCCGGGGATGACGAGTTCGCGCCGCAGCCGGATTTCGCCACGCGTCATTGCCGGCCGAGTTTCGGCCACATCGGCCGCGCGCGGGGGCGGGACGTACCCGGCGTGCGGCCTCCCTGTCGCGCGGTCGAGTTTCACCATCCCGAGCCGCTGGGCCAACTCGACCGCGAGCCCCGGATTGACCTGGGCGAGCGCGCCAAGGTGGGGGAACATGAACTCGCTGTCCAAGGCCAGCTCGACTCCGTCGGCCGGGGAGAGGGCGTCGAGCAGCACCGTGCTTGCCGCCGGCCGTGGCGAATGGGAGAGGATGCCACCGCTGCCGATGAGCAGGTCGCACTCGGTGTACGTGAACCGGGTCGCGGGCCGCGGCTTCATGCGCGGCCCCTTGAGCAGGTCGTCGAGGTCGACGCGCACCGGACCGGCCTCCTGCTTCACACCGTCGCGCAGTTTCAGGTGCTGGCGCACCGCCTCCCGGATGGCGACCACCGCCGCTGCCCACTCCGAGAGCATCTCGTCCGGCGTGCGCGCCAGCCGGGTCGGGTGGACGTACTTGTTGCCGATGAGGTTCCACATGGCGGCATCGGAGAGATGCGGGTGGTAGAGCTCGCGCATCGGGCTGATGCCGGCCAGCTTGGCGACGTTCAGGATGCTGTAGCTCAAACCGAGGTTGGCGCTGACCGTGCGGAATACGTCGCCGGTGCGGGCGGTGAAGACGTCAGTCGTCGCGCCTCCGATGTCCACGGCCAGGATCCGGTGTCCGGTGGCGGTCGCCAGCCGTTTGAGAATGGAGCCGAACGCGGCCGGGGTCGGCACTATCGGGGCCGCTACCCATTGTTTGAGCTTTTCGTAGCCCGGGGCCTGCGACATCACGTGGTCCATGAAGAGCTCGTGAATTGCAGCCCGGGCCGGTTCGAGGTTCTCGGTCTCGAGTTCGGGACGGAGATTGGGCACGGCCCGGAACAGGAACCCGTCGCCGAGCGCCTCACGCACGTGGTCGGCGGCGCGGGTGTTGCCGGCGTAGATGACCGGCATGCGGGCGGAGGGGTTCAGTTTGGGGCGCAGCCCGGCCTCGACCAGGAGCTCGGCCAGGAACACCGGCGCCGATACGGCGTCACCCTCGAAGCCGCCGGCGACAAGGACCATGTCCGGGCGCAGGCGTTTCAGGTCCTCGATTCTGCGGTAGGGAGTGCGGCCGTCGTCCATCGAAATACAATCGAGCACGATAGCGCCGGCGCCGAGCGCGGCGCGGTGCGCGGTACCGGCGGTGAGATTGTACACGAGGCCGGTTACGACCATGGCCAGCCCGCCACCGGCGCTCGATGTTGTGAGATAGGGAACCGCGGGCGCATCGTCGCGCACCAGGGTCCGGCCGGTCAGTTGCTCAAGCCCGCGCAGAGCGGCCAGCACGCCCACCGTAACGTCCTCGTGCGGCTTCTCGACGGTCGTCGGCGTCTCGTAGCGGAAGCTCTGCCAGGCGCCAGCCTGTCTCAGAAAGAGCAGCGCCTTGGTCGTGGTGCTGCCGACGTCGGTTATGCAGAACTCAGACGGGTCCGGTGGGAATGATGTAGCGCGCATGCACACCTCCGTTCCAGTATCAGCCGGCGGCGCTTGCTGTCAACAGCCGCCGTTGCGTGGCGGGCGACCCGGCCTAGGCCGAGGCAGGCGAACGGAGGAACCGGTGGAGCAGTATGGCTCCGGCGAACGTCATGACCAATCCGACTGCACCGGTGAGGATGGCCAGCCTGACCAGCATGTCCGATCCCAGCAGGTAGCCGGCGGCAACCGCCAAAGCCGATACCCCGATGTAGAAAAGGAACCGGCGCGACCGGTACCACCAGCTGAGTAACACCAGCAGGCCCGCACCGCCGAGCGCGGCCCAGACCGGGGCGTGCTCGAACAGCGGGCGCAGGACGCGGATTCCGGCCAATGCAGTCAGCAAGAACACGACTAGACCCAGCACCGCGAAGACGGTCAGCACTATCGTCGCGAACCGCACTTCCCGTGTGGGCTTGTAGTCAGGGCAGCCGAGCCGCGGGTAGGTCAGCCGTTTTCTCGTCGGCTCGAAGTAGAGCGGGATGAAGATCGGGACGATGGCGGCGAACACGGCCGGATTGCCCATGACCCGCCAGCCCGCGAATGCCAGGGCCGTCGTCAGCAGCAGCGCTATGCCGGCGAACAGGTCGAGCAGCCCGTCTTGGTTGATGGCCGTCCTGAGCCTTGCTTCGGCGTCGGCGGTTGGATTGCTTTGAGTCATCGCCGCGACTCCGGTCTTGGTGCCTTGTGGGCGCCGGGTTCATCAGCCTGCTTGCCGCGGTCATCCGGTTCAAACCACGGCCATCTCTGGAATGGCAAGCAGATCATGCTATCTCCTCCTTTTCTTTCGGTCGGTCCGGGATGCCGGCTTGGGATGAATCAACCAGGCATCCGGTATTCCACTGACAAACGTCTCGAATTTCATGTAGCGCTGGGCCAGCCGCCTGAACTCGTGGTCGATCGCCCGGCCGTCCTTGCCTTGCTGTGCCATGGCTGCGAGCCGAGTCAGGATGAACTCGCTGACCATGCCGTTGAAGTCGAGCATCCCCAGATACGGGTTGCGGCACCAGGACGCCGCGAAGAGCCCGGCTCCGTCTTTCTTGAGGAACGCCTGGACCGATTCCGAGCAGTCGGCCACGACGTTGAGCCAGTCGCCGTTCCAGATCTTGAGCTGGGGCGCCCCGGCTGAGGCCTCGATGACGTCACAGCCGGGAACGGAAATCGGGGCGTAGGGCTTGATGAAGACATCGACGCCCCGGCGCGCCGCGGAGTGAGCCTCCTTTGCCAGTTCGCCGAGGGGTCCGGGGAAGGCGTCGATCAGGACGAGCCGCTTGGCATCGGCGACCATGGTCCGGCATCGCTCGTACACCTGTTCGACGGTGGCGAGCCGGAAGATACCGTGCTCAACCGACTCAACCGCCACATCGGTCAGTGATTCTTCGATCTCCTTCTGTTGCGCGTCGAGGTGCCGGCGTCTGGTGTTCAGGTACTCACTGATGGGCAATGCGGCGTAGGTCTTGCTCCCCGAGCTCTCGTCGACGACGACCGCGCCCTTGGCCAGCAGCGCGTCGAGCGCCTTGTAGGTGTTGGGCGGGGGCTTGCCGATGAGCTGCGCCACCCGGTAGGCGGTGGCGCCGGGCTCGCGGAGCAGCGCGACGTAGGCCGAAGCTTCGAGCCCGGTCAGCCCGACTCCGGCCAGCAGACTCTCGGCGCGACGGTTCTGGTTCTTCACTCGAGCCTCCATATTGTTAGTCAAACACTAACAATGTGACGCCCGCTGTCAAGCATTTGTTTCAACGGGGTGCGGATTCGACGCCGGCGGAGCCGGCGGCGGTCAGGCCAGGGGTTGGTGGTTGTCGCGGTGAGCCGGGCCGAGCATGCCCAGCGATTCGAGCAGGCCTCGGACGTGGCTCTGAATGCTGTCCCGGACCCGGCGGTACTCGTCGATGCCTTTGCCGTAGGGGTCGGGGATCTCCCATCGTATTTCCTTCGAGCCGGGAACAAACGGGCAGGTGACGCTGCAGCCCATGGCGACCATGTAGTCGAATCCGTGGCCGGTTACGTCGCGGAAGCCCTTGGTCCGCGCCCCGGAGATGTCGATGCCGATTTCCTTCATCACCGCGACCGCATTCGAAGCAACCGCTGCCGCCGGTTTTGAGCCGGCGCTCTCGCACTCGACGTCCCGGCCGAGCGCCCGGCAGAAGGCCTCGGCCATCTGGCTCCGGCAGGAGTTGCCGACGCAGGCGAAGAGGATGCGTGTCATGTCCTCCTCACCCTTTTCCTCTCCTCAACGAGGAGAGGGTATGCATTCTCGGCCGCGTCGCTGTCGCCGCCGGCCGCCGGAGCCTGTTCCCTTCTTCGTTTCCCTTGAGCGGGCTCGGCGGAGCCGTGCGCCGCGCACGAGGGTCGGGGTGAGGGTGAGTCCATCTGCTACTTCGCGCCGACGCGGCCGTTGTTCTTGATGTCGTGTCGGAACTTGGGCCAAGACGTATTGGCCAGCGGGCTCGTTCCTTTGAGCTGGTAGAGGTAGCCGTCGTTACCGACGAAGTGGACCTTGCCGTCCGCGCCGATGGCAGGGGACGAGGAGATGTCGTTGTCGGTCGGATACTTGAACACCAGCGTGCTGTCCGGGCCGACTGCGTAGAGGTTGTCGTCGTCGGACCCAAAGTAGATGGTGCCGTTTGCCGCGATTGTCGGCGACGACTTCACGTCGTCGCTGGTCACGTACCGCCATTTGGTCGAGCCGTCGGGATTCACTGCGTACAAGAGGTTGTCAGAGGACCCGATGTAGATGGTGCCGTCCGGGCCGATCGCCGGCGATGTACGGATCTGGCCATTGGTCAGAACGTCCCACTTCTTGGAACCGCTGGTGTCGACCGCATAGAGGTATTGGTCGAGGGAGCCAAAGTATACTGTACCGTCAGGCCCGATCGCCGGAGACCCTACGATGTCGCGGCCGGTCGGGAAAGTCCATTTGTGCCCGCCGTCAGCGGTCAGGGCGTAGAGGCTGTCGTCATTTGACCCGAAGTAGATGGTGCCGTCGGTCCCGATTGCCGGCGAGGAACTCACGCCCTGCCCGGCCTCGAACTTCCATTTGACGGTGCTGTCCGGATTCAAGGCGTAGACGGTGTCGTCGTCCGAGCCGAAGATGATGGTGCCGTCGGCCGCGATTGCCGGTGAGGACGTTATGTTGCCGTGGGTCAGGAAGCTCCACTTGACCGATCCGTCCGCGGGATTGAGGGCATAGAGGCTGTTGCTGTACGAGCCGACGTAGATGGTTCCATCCGCTCCGATGGCCGGGGAGGAGCGTACCACGCCCCCGGTGTTGAACCGCCACTTGAGCGAGCCGTCGTAGTTCACGGCGTAGAGGTAGTCGTCCTGCGACCCGACGTAGATGGTGCCGTCCGAAGCGATGGCCGGGGACGAATAGTTGTCTTCAGGGGCACCGTCCTTTATCTGGAGGCGCCAGATCATCATCGTGTCGGCCGGCCGGACGATGATCGTGCGTCCGGCTGACCATCCGGACATCGCGTCGCCGGTATCCTTGGCTTGTGCCTTCACGAACCAAGTGTCGGCGACATTCCAGGCGTGCGAGTCGACCACAGTCGTGCTTTCGTCCACCCATGCCGACCAGTCTGAGGTATCGCCGTCTCCCCAGTCGAAGCGAATGGCCACCTGCAGATGCTGTGGATGGGCGGCCCAGGTGGTGAATGTGTAGGTCGAGTCTGCGCCGCCGCGATACGGCCCGCTGGGAGTCGCCGGGGTGTTGGGTGCCCGGCGCTCTATTACGTCAACGATGAGGGCCTCGGACCAGTCGGTCAGGTGGAGATGCGGGTCTCTCGCCTGGGCAGTGACCTGGTAGTGCTGGGTCAGAGGAAAGGCGTAGCTCATCGCCACTGTCTCCCCGGAGGCGACGAACGGACTCCAGTCCGAAGTATCGCGGCCCCAGTCAAACCGAATGGACACGCTGTCGCCGTAGCGGTCGGTCGTCACGCTCTTGTAGGTGTAGCTCGTGTCTTTGAAGCACAAGGTTGGGCCGCTGGGAACGGCCGGGGTCTCAGGCCGCGGGAACACCTGTACCGTCAGAGCTTCGGACCAGTCGGAGCTCAGGAGCTTCTTGTCCTGGGCCTGGGCCCTGACCAGGTAGGCGCCCGTCTCTGCCCAGGCATGCGCCCCGGTTACCAGGAGTCCGCTGTGGGACCAGTCGGTCCAGTCGCTGACGGTCGAATCGGCCCAGTCGAAGCGGACCGCAACATCATCGCCGTTCGGGTCGCTCGCCGTGGCCGAGTAGGTATACGACTTGTTCGGGTAGCAGTTGGTCGGACCGTCCGGAGGCTGCGCAATCTGCGGCGGGTGGTTCCTGCACGAGGCCACTACCGCCAGCAAAACGAAAGACAGAAGAATCAGGGCGCTACGGGTTCTTGGCATGGGAGTCTCCTTGGGTTCGACGCGTTACGAGGATCATCTCGCTTCAAAGATTCTACATTGCCAGCCCGGATGTCAAGCCGGGCCGCCAGCCGCTGCGGTTACCAACGATGGACGGCAGCCTGTCCCGCTGCGTCTGGGCAGGAGACCTGCGGACTACCGTCTGCTGCGAGTGGGCGACCGCCGTCTCCTCGTCAAGGATGGTGCTCTCCGGGCTTCTCCATGAGCCAATCCCAGACCTGGGAGCCGAATCCCTTCGCGGGCTTCGCCGTCGAGGCGCCGTGCGGTCCCGGCAGTCGAAGCCGGACAACGCCCGGTTCCTCCGCCCGCGGCGGCCGCGCCTCAAGCCCGGGCGGGAGTCCACCGTGGTTGTCCCGGTGGCAGAGATAGGCGTAGGTTACGAAGACGTCACCGGGAGAGACCTCGTAGGCCCCTGCGTACAGGAACATGATCTGGACCAGCCCGTCGTCGAAGAACGAAATCCGCTTGTCGGACCTGAGGAAGTCCATGACCTCGCGGTAGTGCCGGGTAATCAGCTCCCGGATGTAGGCGGAGCCGCGTCGGGTCGTCTGGAACTTCTGTATCCTCAGTGTTTCCTGCTGTCGCTCCCGGGCGGTGCCGAGCGAGCTCACGAACGCATTGTATTGCCGGATTACACGTGCGAGCAACTCGGCGTCGTAGAACTTCTTCAGTTCCTGCTCCCGGCGTGCGACCCGCCCCAGATGCGGCGCCACCGAGTGCTGGCGGTCCCACAGTCCTCGCCGATGCGGGTCGCTGAGCAACTCGTATGCGCAGTTGATCTCCTGCATTCGCGTTGTCGACGCGCGGTACTTCTCCGGGTCGGTGGCGAAGAGGTTGGGGTGGTGCCGCCGAGCCAGCCCGAGGTAGGCCTTGCGGATGTCGGCCGCAGCCGCACCGGGCGCCACACCCAGGATCTTGTAGGGGTCCCTGTGGTCGAACGTCGAGTCGAGCGGGTTCTTCACCGTGTCATCGGCAGCAAGCCGTCAGCGACTGGCCGCCCACCGTTGTTCATCGCTGACATGGTAGCGGTTGGGCCTGACCTGTCAAGAGCACTGGCGGAGTCCGTCTGGCGCCCGGGATTCTCATCTGCGTCAGCGCGCGTTGTGTAGCGCAGCGTCCTCGGGTTTCTTCTGCATTACGAAGAAGCTCGAGCCATACCAGTCGGGGTACTTCTTGAACAAGACGATCTCGGCTTCCTCCCGGTCAAGAACCGCGCAGGCCTCGGCATCGTCCGCGTGCCTTTCGCGGAGCATCCGAATGCGCTTTGCGAGCGGGGCGAAGTACTCGCTCCACCACACGTCCGCCGGCACACGGAACTGCCCGACTAAGACGTAGCCCTGGGCTGCAATCGCTTCGATGTACTCGCCTGCTGTCTTGATATTCTGGTAGGCTCCGTGCCAGCGCTCTCGCATCTCCGGCGGCAGATGTCCTTGCGGTCGAATCCCTTCGTGCACAGCCATGAACCCGGCAGACTTCACAAACCTGCGCCACGCGCCGAGCCCCTGCTCGAAGCCGATAATGTGGATGGAACCCTCGGACCAGATGATGTCGAACATCTCGTCGGGGAAGTCCATTGCCAGCATCGAGCAAACCTCCACGCGGACACGGTCCGACAGGCCGGCTTCGTCGATTCTCTTCCTGAGCCGTTCCAGCGACGGCCGGTGGATATCCAGACCGACGACCTCACCGCCGCTCTGCCTGGCCAGTTCCAGCGTCGGGCCGCCTTCGCCGCAACCCACGTCCAGGATACGCGGCCGGCTCTGTCTGGGGATCATCTGATATGCCCGGCGCGTGAATTCAAGCCGGGCCGGGCCTGCCTGAAGCAGACCTTCATGAACCTCGGCTACAAGGTTGGCTCTGTCAGGCATTCTCACGCCGAAACGGCGCGCGGGTCGATGTGCCGGGCAAGTGAGTACAGCACCGGCTCGAAGTGCCGGAGCCAGAATCTCCGGCCAAGCACGTTCTCACCCTCGAAGTCGACCGCGCACCGCTCGAATCCCCGTTCCTTTGCCCACTCCAGGCAGCGGCTCAGGAGCGCGGTTCCGATTCCTTTGTTGCGGAGTGGGGGCTGCGTGAATGCTCCTTCGATGCCTGCGGTCCGCTCGTCGGTGACCACGACTTCTTCGTCAAGCCGGCAAAGCTGCATGTAGGCTACCGGTTCCCTGTCGCGGCAGGCAAACCAGACCGCGTGCCCGGGGTCGCCGAGCCACCGTTCATAGTAGTCCTCAGGTTTGTCGGCAGGGATGTGCATGAATACCGGCGGCACGGTCATGTACTCCAGGAGCCCGCCTCTGAGCCGGCGCCATGCTTCCCTGTCCCCGAGTCCGGCCCGGCGGAAGGTGACGCCTGATACCGTCGTCTGCAGCGGGGTGAGGGGCCGCATCGCGTCGATGACGGCAGTGCCGTGGCCGAGACGGAAGAGCGCGTCGACCACCTGCTGGTCGCTTGCCGGGACAGAAATCAGATGCGTTGTGCAGCCGTCCGTCGCCCAAGAACCAGACATGGCAACGTACAGGTCTTCCATGGTCCGGCCGCGGGGTTCTTCGGCCACGGCGTGCGCCCAGAAGGGTGCGAAGGCGGTACGGCAGCCCTGCCACTCCGGAATCACGCCGGCTGCAAGGTAGCCGACCAGCCTGCCGTCCCGGAATGCGGCCACGCCCGGCCGCTTCTCGACCATCCTGCGGAGCAGCGGTATGACC
>JAFGRF010000033.1 GCA_016935295.1 Caldifarciminota bacterium
ACAGAGGTCCATCACCCAGTCGAAGTCCGCCCGCACCTTGAAGACCTTCTTGAAGTCCTCGTCGGCGCCGGCGAGCAGCGAGTAGATCTGCGGGTCACCGATCATTATCACCTTCAGGTCTATGGCCACCGGCTCAGGTTTCATACCAGACGCCCCGAACAGGGCTGAGTAGGGATCACCCGAGGTGATTTCCAGCCTGCGGTTGCGCAGGGTACGTTTGAGCGCCGGCCAGACGCCGACTTCGAGCAGCGCGTCGAGCGCGTTGATCACGAGGAACCCGTGATCGGCGCGCAACACCGAGCCGGCTTTGATCTTCGAGAAATCGGTCCGCCACATCCCGGTCCGGTCCCAGACCCGCTCGATCGAGCCGAACAGGTTCTTGTAGTTCGGGTTGGTTTCGAAGATAACCGGCGCTGTCTTGGTGTCGGCATTGTCCACCAGCACGTTCACGCGGAACTCAAGGAATGGGTCGACCGGCAACGGGGCCTCGCCTTCGGTCGGCGGCTTCTGGCGGAAGAAGTCGGGCCGGGCGAGGATCGCATCCTTGACCTCGGCAAGGTAGTCATGGAGCGCCGTCGCGTCGGGGCAGGGAGTAGCTTTGCTTTCTTTCGGAACGTGGTTCGCCTTGGGCCGGCCGCAGCGCTCCTCGATGTCGGCCAGCCGCTCCTCGACCACCGGCCGGACGATGCTGTCATCAAGCCTTGCCAGTGCCTCCCGGGCCTGCTTCTCGAGATCGCGAACCTCCTTGTAGATTGTCGCGAGCTCGGCGGAGAGCTCCTGATACCGCTTCTTGACCTCTTCGGCGCGCTCGGCGGTGAGTTTCTCGTCTTCGACCAGAGCCGGCACGGCGTCAACGCTCACCGGCTTCTTCTCAACGATAGGGGCGAGCTCGGGCCGCGACAGCGGCCCGGTCTGTACCAGAGCGAAACCCTCGGCGATGATGCGCTTCTCGAACTCGCGCACCCGCGCCCCGCCGCGCTCTTTGAAATCGTCGACCAGCGCTGTCCTCCTCTGCTGGTAGGTTTCGCTCTCGAATAGCATCGGGATGGTCTTCACGAGGAATTCGATGAACTCATCCATATCGCGGCGGAACTGGCGCCCGTTGCCGGCGCGCAGCCGGATCAGCCGCGGCTGATCCGGGTCGCGGAAGTTGTTGACGTAGCACTTGTCGTCGAGTTCCCGGGGCCAGCCTCGCGTCGATTCAAGCAGGTTCTTGACCGTCGTGGTCCGGCCGGTGCCGACCGGGCCGGACACGAAGACGTTGTACCCGACCGACTCGATTTCGAGCGCCATGTTCAACGCGTCAACCGCACGCGGCTGACCGATGATGCCGGATGTCACCTGCAGGTCGTCGGTTGTTTCGAACTTCATGTGTTCAAGCCGACAGGTCCAGGCGAGCTTGTCCGGTGGGACCTCGAGCGCTTTCGGCTTGAGCGGACCAACCTTTGCCGGGTGCGCCTTGCTGCTCCGCTTCGCCGGCGCTGACTTCTTGCTCTTCATGCTCGTGGCCTCCTTAACTCAACCCGTGGCTAGCCACGGGTTGCTACCTTCAGACCCTCAAACATCAGGAAAGGCACGTGGAACCGACCAAGGTCACGGACCGTGTCGCCCACCGCCGCAACGCTCGCGAGCATCTGGTACACGTTGCCCGCAATCATTGTATCTTTGACGCGACCGGCCAGCTTGCCGTTCTCGATGTGAAAACCGGACGAGACGTTGACGGCGACGTCCCCGGCCAGCACGTTGGACTGGCCGCCGCCGATGCAGTCATGGACCAACAGCCCCTCCTTGATGTCTGCCAGCACGTCTTCGAGCCGCGCGTCGCCGGGCGCGAGTTCGATGTTGCTCATGCCGGGCTGAGGCTGGGACGAGTAGCCGCGCGCGGCCGAGCCCGTCGACTTCGCCGAGCAGGCGGCTGCGGTCGCCAGGTCGAACAGGAAACCGGTGAAGGCCCCGCGGTCGAACAGCACGTTCCGGCGCCGGGGCACACCTTCACCATCGAACGGACCGGAAGCGATGCCGAAGTCGCACAGCCCATTGTCGGCAAGGACAATCTTCTCATCCAGCGGCTTCTGACCGACCTTGCCGACTAGCGGCGAGGAGCCCTTCTCCAGCTGCTTGCCGTCCACTCCAATGACCAACGGGTAGAGAATATCGGGCACCGAGGTCGGCATGAAGATGACCGGGTATGTCCCGGTCGTCAGCTGCGCACGCGTCCGCGACAGGACTGCCTTCTCTTCGATGCGGTCAGCCAGCAAACCGATTGACGGTGCCACACTGGACGACAGGTTCTCGTACTCCGATATCCAGACCAGACCGTCGCTGACAAGCAGGCCGGTGGCGGAAAGCTCAAGTGTCGCACGGGAAAATCGGCGTCTGAGCCCCGCGCTGTTGGCAACCGCTCTCTCGCCGTACGCACGAGTCAGGTTCACGTCCAACTTGATGGCGGGAACCCGGGCGCGAACCGCGTCCACCAACTCTCTGCCCCACTCGATCATCCTTGATGCCGGCAATGCAATAACCCGGTTCTCGAATGTCTTCACCGTCGGGAGCGGTTCCGGGCCCGGGAACTCAAAACCGCATTGCCTGCCGAAAGCGGCCGTATCAAGCGCGGCCTGAACCAGCTCTGGGACCTTGCGGGGATCGCTGCTCGAGCTGAAGCCCACGCGACCGTCTTTCACGACCCGCAGGCCGTACCCGCGCGTCAGTCGGCTCTCCTGCGAATGGAACTCATTCGCGTGGAACTCGACTGTGGTCCGGTTCTCGTCGGACGAAAAGACCTCAGCCTTCGCGCCGCGGGCCTCAGCCAGCGACAGTATCTCGTCTTCCATCTCTAGAGGTTAGCAGGTAGCAGATAGCAGCGAGCAGACCGGGCTTTCATTACTCACTCCTCCCTCCTCACTCCTCACTCCTAACTGCTACCTTCCCCCGATTACCACGTTCCTTATCAACAGGTGCGGCGACCCGAGACCGACCGGCAGCGGAGCCTGGCCACCTTTGCCGCAGCCACCGAGCCCGCCGAACATCACCAGGTCGTCGCCGATCATCTCGATGTTCTTCAGGGTCTCGAACACGTTGCCGGAAAGGATGACGTCGCGGACGAGCTTTGTCTGCCGGCCGTGCTCTACGAGCCAGGCGTACTGGGACGAGAAGGTGAACGACTCCAGCTCGGTCATCCCGCCTCGTGAGCCACAGACATAGAGCCCGCGACCCACCGAATCAAGCATGTCCTCGATGTTGGCCGAACGCGGCTCGATGTAGGTGTTGCTCATCCGTACGATAGGAACGAAGCTGTGGGAAATCGCGCGGGCATTGCCGGTCGGCTTCTCACTCATCCGCTGGGCGCTCTGTCGGTCGTGCAGGTGACCGGCGATGCGGCCCTCCCTGATGAGCTCGGTTCGCTCGGCCGCGGTGCCCTCGTCATCGTAGCGGAAGGTGCCGCGCTCACCCGGCATGGTTCCGTCATCCACTATCGTGAGCTCGTCGACCCCGTACTTGTTCCCGACCTTCATCAGCTCCCGCAGCCGCTCGTTCGTGGACAAGACATCAGCCTCGCTCAGGTGCCCGAAAGCCTCGTGCGCAAATACCCCGGCGAGCAGCGGGTCGATGATGACGTCATACTTCCCGGCCGTCACCGGCTCAGCCTTCAGCAGGTCGAGCGCTACCTTGGCGATACGCTCCACCATCGGCTCGCGGTTTTTCAGTGAGGCAAAGCCCTGGGTCTTGCCGAAACTGTCGCCATAGTCCTGGACATTCGTCCCGTCGCGCGCCACCGCTCGGCAGGAAATACCGGTGTAGACCGACTCCTGCGTGATGAAGCGGTCCTCGAAGGAGAGAAAGGACGTCCTGCTGAACGTATCCGCATACGCCGACACGGTTGTCGTTACTCCGGTGGTCTTCAACAGAATGTCGTTGTAGTGCTTGATGAGCGCGTGCTTCTCGTCCAGCGACACCTTGCGTGGGTCATCCGTCTCAGGCACGGTCACGCTTTCACCCGCCGCGGGCATCGTGCCGAGATTCTCCGTCTTGGGCGGCATTGCTTCGACCGCTGCCGCCACCTCGCTGGCCAGTTCCTTCAGTTTCCCGTCTATCTGATTGAAGCTCGCCGTACCCCAGTTGCCGTTGTGAAACACACGCAGGCAGCCGCCGCGCTCGAACGAACGGCCGATACTATCCAACTCCGGACCGCGATAGACAATGTGGGACTTGTCCGACTCCTCAACCCGGATGTCGGCGTATTGTGCCGCCGCGCCGCTCAGCACATCGGCAAGAAATGGCTTCAGATCGTCCATCTTCTCAGTGTACAAAGCCTAGAGGCGAACGCCCCATTGTCAATTCCCGCCGACCATAAATAGGGACGCTACCCATTTTCAGTTGGACCTGCCCTGCTCCAAACCTAAGTGCCCGAACCAGCTTGCGTTACCGGCCGGAGACAAGCCTGGAACTCCGCTTTCCGAGTCGCTCCGGGAACCGTTCCGGGAACGGTTCCCGCGGTGGTTTCCTCCGTGACTCTGGCTGGGACTCGAATGTCGATTTCAAGTCCGGTTTGTGGCGTGGCCTGCGCGGCGAAAAGGACCGCGACCCTGAAGCCGACTTGGGAATCCACGGGCGCGGTGAATCTCGCGGGGATTCGTGGCGCGAAATCCCGCGCGACCTGCGGCGTGATTTGTTCCGCGACAGGGACGGTCACTTGCAGCGCGAGTTCTACGGCGACATCCGAGGTCACACCCGGCGCCTTTGCGCAGGTCGGACCCCGAAAGCTGTGGCGATGAGGGCCTATGACCCGAAGGCGCGAAGTGCCGCCGGCTAGTGCTGGACTACGAGGCGGGCGGCGGTACCTGAGCACGCGCGGACGAAGTAGACTCCGCTCGGTAAGGCGTGCAGTTCGAGTTCCAAGTAGCGGACTCCGGCACGGGCTGTGACTGCCTGCTGCACACGGCCAGCGACGTCCACCAGAGTCACATGCACGGGCGCTAGGAGTGGCCGAGAGAACTCGACCGTAGCTCTGGCTCGGCATGGGTTCGGCCGAACCGCAACGGCAGCAGCCAGGTTGTAGGGACCTTCGTGCCCGCGTGCCTCATCGACGCCTATCGCCCAGTCGCCGAATCCCATAACCAAGCCGTACTCCCCGACGGCCCAGGCATGCGTGCTGTCGAGCATGCACACGTCATACAGGTCGGATGTGAACTCGCTCTCGTCCGAGGCCCAAGTCTGCCCGCCATTGCTGGTGCGGAGTATCAGGCCATTGTTCCCAACTATCGCTCCGTGCATCGAATCACAGAAAGCGATCGCCTGCAGCCCGGAATGAACAACCCCGCCATCCCAGGTCACGCCGCCGTCGGTCGTCTGGGACAACTCCGAATCAGAGATGGCCCAGCCGGTGGTCAGGGTGGTCATCTTCAGCCGCTTCACCCCGAGCCCGGTCGCGATGATGGTCCACGAATCGCCGCTATTCATCGTTCGCCGTATGTTCCCGCGCGAATCGATGACCCAGCCGTGCAGGGTGTCCACAAAGCTGATGTCGGGCGGCTCGTCATCACCTGCCGT
>JAFGRF010000279.1 GCA_016935295.1 Caldifarciminota bacterium
ACGCCTTGGCGAACCTGACACGCGGACAGGGCGACGTGTTCATGGTCGAGGGCGAATACGGCGCAGGCAAGACCCACTTGCTTGAGTACATCCATCATCGGGCGCTGGCGCTGGGCATGGCCACGAGCCTGGTCCAGTTTGACCCGGCCGAAGTCAGCCCGCACCGTCCCAAGCGCGTGTATCGGGAAATCGTCCACAACCTGCGCTACATCAAGGATGATGCCGAGCACGGGTTCCGCGACCTGCTGCGGAGCGGCACTGGTCTGGAGGAGATGAAGGACCACATCTTTCTCGGGCCGGTGCTCGGGAAGCTGGGCAGACTGGATGCGGGCCAGCAGCAGAGCGAGGTCTTCTGGCAGTGGGTCGAGGGTGAGAGCACCAAGGAGTACGCGACCGAGCGAAAGAGCCCGTTCCGGGTCAGGGGCGGCCAGCGGATTCCGGCGCTGTACGACTTCTCGACTGCCGCCGACCTGTACTGCAACATCCTGTCCGGCCTGAGCTGGATGGCGCGGAAACAGGGGATGAAGGGCCTCGTGCTACTGGTCGATGAGGCCGAGACGGTGACCCACCTCTGGGACATCCTGTATCTGGCCAAGAGCGTGAATTTCATGGACGGGCTGGTCCGGACTGCGCAGAACGACCCGGACCTCAAACGCATCAACGACCGGATGGTGCACAACCGCGTGCGGCCCGTGCCCTACATCTACCGCGACCCGTCGCTGTTGCTGATCTTCGCGACTACGCCCAGCCCCTACGACTACGCGTATATCAAACTGGCCAACCGCATCAAACACCGGGTCGAGCTTGAGCCGCTCGAAGACAAGGCACTCCATGATGCGTTCTCGACCATGGTGATGATCTACCGCAGGGCCTATCCGGGCTTCGCGGTCTCGGACCTGGATCAGAAGCGTCTGCTGCGGGAGGCTTCACGTCACAACATCGAAGGTGTGCGTGCGTTCATCAAGTTTTCGGTCGAGGCCCTCGATGTCACGCGGCTTCGGGCGCAGGGCGTGCTGCCGGCGGCGAAGAACTGATACAGACACCCACGGACGTGCACGCACCGGCGGCAGAGCGCGGGATTCGCGCCGCGCTGCGGCGAACCTGGAACCCGTTCTTCTCGCGGTTCGGACGGCTGACCGAAATCCAGATTCGGACGATTCCCGAGATTCTCGAGGGGCGGAACGTCGTAGTGATATCCCCGGCCGCGTCGGGCAAGACCGAGGCAGTGGTTGCGCCCGCGGTCGAGCGGTTGCTGCCGGAGCGGCGCGGCCGATTCTCGGTCCTCTACGTGTCGCCGACCCGCGCGCTGGTGAACGATCTCTACCGCCGCCTGGTCGAGCCGCTGCAGTACCTGGAGCTCGCACTGGCTCGCAAGACGGGCGACCACCCATCGATCGAGGAGTCAAAGCTGCCCTTTATGCTGATCACGACTCCCGAGTCCTTCGACTCGCTGCTCTGCCGTCACACACGCGTATTCAAGGAACTCTCCGCGGTGATGCTGGACGAACTCCACCTGCTCGACAACACGCCGCGGGGAGACCAGCTCCGCGTGCTGCTCGAAAGGCTGCGGCTGATCAACACCGATATCCGCTACTATGCACTGTCAGCGACGATCGACGACATCGACATCGGACGGCGCTACTTCCCTGACCCGGTCGTCGTGCAGGTGCCGGGCCGGCGCGTGATCGAAGAGGAGTTGATGCCGATGGGCGACGGCTGGCCCGAGCGCGTGGTCGGTGAACTCCAGCGGCGCGAATGCCGGAAGGTGCTCTGCTTCTTCAACGCCCGCTCGTACGCGGAGGAATACGCCAAGCTGCTGGACCGTCCGCCGTTCACGGGCCGGGTCTGGGTGCATCATGCCAGCCTGACTCGGGAAGCCAGGGAAGACGTCGAGGCAACCATGAACCGGGAGAAGACCGGGTTGCTCTGCTGCACGTCCACGCTTGAGCTGGGAATCGACATCGGCGATATCGACGCGGTTGTGCTGGTTCGGCCGCCGTTCAATGTCTCATCGTTGCTGCAGCGACTGGGCCGGGGCAACCGTCGACGTCGGACCAACCTTGTGGCACTCGGGCTCTACATCAACTCGTGGGAGAGGTTCCTGTTCGAAACGATGTTCGAGTGCGCGCGCGACGGCCGGCTGTACGAGAAGAAATACACGCCGGCACTCTCGGTCATACCGCAGCAGGTGTCATCCTACCTGTTTCAACGCCGAAGGATCGGCACGACCTCGGACTCCGTGCGTCGAATCCTCCGACCGCTCGTGGGCGACGATGCACCGATTGACCGGGCGTTCAGGCAGATGATCGATGCGGGCGAGGTCGTCGCCGGGCGCGTCGGTATCTACTTTGGCGGTCCGGCCAACGAGCAGCGAGTGGAGACCGGCAAGGTCCACTCAAACATCCAGGACAAGACCTTCGGGAACTACGATGTCTTCGACATCACGACCGGTCGGCAGGTCGGCACGATCTTCTTCATGTTCCACCACTTCGTGCTTGCCGGGCGTTCGTGGGAGCTGGTCGAGCACCGTGAGAAGGAGAAGAAGGTGATGGTGCGACCGCTGGCCGCCGTCTCATCCAACACCAAGGTCTTCGAAGGAACCGGGGCGGGCGGCTACTCGTATCGGCTCGCGCCGGTGCTGAAGGCACGTCTCTTTCCGGGCCTCGAGCCAGACCAGTTTCCCTACTTCCGGGATGGAGGCCAGCTGTTGCTGGTGCATCTGCTCGGCTCCACCTACGGCTATGTCCTGTCCGAGGCGCTGAGCGCACAAGGTAGCGATACCAGCGACATGGACGGCAAGCTCTTCGTCGTCTCGGAGGACAAACCGGGTGCAAGGCTGAAGTCGTTCCCGACGCCTGCACTCACAGCCGTGCGCGACGTAATCAGCGGGAGCCTGCTACGACTCGAGGACAGCCTCGGCTCCGGTGCCTTCTTCCGGTCCCTGCCCGAGGAGTTGCAGATCGAAGACCACCTGCTCGCATTGGACATCCGGGGGCTGCTGGAGTTCCTTGGGGGACTGGAGCCGGTGGAGCTGCCGGCCGACGAGGTGGTAGCGCAGATCCGACAGCACCTTGGTGACCAGGTCCATGTTTGACACTTTTCCAACCGCGAGTAGCTTCTGATCGTGCGCAGGCTTCTGGTAGTCGCCTACTACACGCCTCCTTTGGGGCTGAGCGGCGTAATGCGGGTGACCAAGCTCTGCAAGTTCCTGCCCGAAGCGGGGTGGCAGCCGTTGATACTCACGGTCAAGCCGGTGGCCTACTACCACTACGACCCGCACCTGCTCGACGACCTCGCGGGTTCACGTATCTACCGAACCGAGAGTGCCGATCCGAACCGTCTGTTCAACCTGCTGCGCAGAAGAGCGAGGAGACTGACGCCGGCGCTGGCGCAGAACCTGGGCAACGGACCGCGGCTGCCGAACTACTTCCTTTTCCCTGACTCGAAGGTCGGGTGGCTGCCGTTCGGCTCGGTCGCGGGACGGCACATCATCGACCGCGAGAAGCCGGCCGCGATTCTTGCCAGCGCGCCGCCGTTCACGGCGCTGCTGCTCGGCGTCCGGCTCAAGGCCCACGCCCACGTGCCGCTGGCGCTGGATTTCCGTGACCCATGGCCGACCGGCTTCTCCCCGCCGCCGCCGCACCAGCGCGCGGCGTTGCGGCGTCTCCGCCGCTACGTCGTCGACCGCTCGGACCTGGTGCTGGCGGTCAACTCCGGCACGGCCCGCGCGGTCGGTCCGCGCTGCGAGGTTCTGGACAACGGCTTCGACCCGACCGATTTCGCAGTCGAGCCGGCGAAGCTTGATGGACTTAGCATCGTGCACGTCGGCAATCTCTGGCGGAATCAGGCAGAGGTGGCGTCTCTGGTTGAGGCGTTGCGCCAGCGGCCGGACGCCAGACTCTACCTTGCGGGCAAGGTAGACGGCGGGACCCGGCAGCGATTTGGGCAAGACTCGCAGGTGCGCCTGCTCGGCATGCTGCCGCACTCCGAAGCCTGCGCCCTGATGAAGGGCGCAGACGTGCTGCTCTACATCGGCAAGCCCGCGCAGCCGGTCGGCATTAAACTCTACGAGTACCTTGGCGCGAGGAAGCCGATTGTCGTCTGGGGAGATGGTTCAGACGAAGCGGCGGGCCTGGTTGTCGGCGTTGACGCCGGGCTTGCGTGCGGGCTCGACGGTGCGAAGTTGGTCGCAGCGCTCGACGAGATGAAGCGAGAGCCGGTCCGGTTCTGTCACGCAACTCGGGAGCGGTTCGACCGGCGCTGTCAGGCGCGCCGGCTCGCCGACCGGCTCGAAGCGCTCATCTAGTTCCCGCTTCGGGGCGGCCATAGCAGGTCCCAGTCGCACTTGAAGACGACAGTCGTGGAGTGGACCGGTTTGACTTCGAGGTCGAGGGTCAGGAGACCGGCAACCGTCTTCGGATTCGGTTCGAAGTCGACCTGGCTGGCGGTGTTGTCCGGAACGTCGGCATACTCGACCTCCTTGAGAAACGGCGCGTCCCTGAGGCCCGGGAAGGACGCCGGGAAGATGACAAGGTAGTCGGGTCTGAATTCCCGGAAGAAGGACATGAAACCCTCGCGGTCAAGCGGCCGGCCGCGCATCTCCTTTGTCACCAGGCCGTAGAGGTCAAAGACGTGGCGCCCGGAAAAGTAGCCGATAGCACCGACGTCCTCGCAGGCGACGGTCGCGCCGGCCGGCGTCTTCAGGGCCAGCCACCGTCCCAGTGTGACCTGCATCCGGTTGATGGATGACTCGGCCTGGGACGTGTTCCGGATGGTCGCCACCGACACGGTGGCGACGTTGAAGACCGTCAACGCCAGCAGGAGAGCCGTCACGGCGATTCGCAGCGATTGCCGTCCAATCCAGGACCAGAGGTACGCGGCGCCGACGACCGCCACGACTGCGGCCAGCACCGTCACGTTGCCGATGTAGCGGCCATTCTGGAACGCAGCGCCGTATGACGGCGAGACGAAGCCGATGAGCGGAGCATAACCGAGTACCACCAGCGGTATCATCAGGCTGCCCTCCTGTCTGCGGCGAAACGCCGCAGCCGCGATGCCGACAAGCCCGACCGGCACCAGCAGGCAAAGCACCGGATTTGCCCGCCAGAGGTGGACACAGAACTCGGCGAAGTAGAACCTGGCAGCGACAGTCAGCAGCTCCGGCAGTTGAGAGAGGTTGCCGGCTGCCATCGCGGCAAACAGGCTGGTTTTGCCGGCCTTGGCGAGATAGGTCTGGGGAAAGACCGAACCGGAGAGCGAGTAGTTGAATCCCATCCAGGCGAGTACGAGGACAAACCAGACACCGAACCCGCGCCAGAAGGTCAGGCGTTGCCTGAAGGCGAATCGGCGTACGAGCGAGTCGATTGCCGCGAACACGGCAAGCAGGAGGCTCTCGGGCCGGGCCCAGGCGGCGAGTCCGAAGAGAATCCAAGCCAGCGTGGACGGCCTCCCGGTGCGGAACTTCAGGTAGCAGTAGATTCCGGCGAGCGTCAGGGCCGCGGAGAGTGTGACCTCCATGCCCGACATCATCGCCCATCCCATCGGGCCCAGAGTCGCGACTGCCATGCCCGCCGCCAGCCCGGTTCGTTCGCTGCCGGTGGTAGAGGAGGCGATCCAGAAGGCGAATGCGGCCGACGCAAAGAGGAACGTCGCGCCGAGCAGCTTGGCAATCACCACCATCGCTGCAGCGCTGCGGGTGAACAGATGGAAGAAAGCGAGTACGAAAGTCCAGAGCGGCGCGGTGGAACCGGCGGCCGGCTGGCCCTGGTTGTACGCGAAGCCCCAGCCGCGGGAGAGGTTGCGGGCAAAGGTCAGGTGAATCCAGGAATCGTCCAGCGGGAAACCAGGTTCGCGGTTTCGGCTCAGCTCGACCGAAAGGTAGGCGACGAAGAGGCCGGTGACGACGGCTGCCAGCAGCAGGGCACGACGCCAGCCGAGCCGGATTGCGCGCCGGCGGCCGGCACTTGCCCGGGGTCTGAACATAGGAGATGATTATCAGATCGTGCAACAGAGTGTCAAGGTTTGGCACGGCCATCCCTCTCCATGACCCTGGTCGACTTCCGCAGGACTGCGGCGACGGCGGATCGCGCCGGGCCAGCCCTATCCCGACGTGGAGACAACCACAGAGTCCAAAGAGAACACAGAGCAGGTGAAGATTAAGCTCGGATTCTGTCCTCAGAGTCTCTGTACTACAAGCTTACAGGATCGTCGTTTTTGAGAAGATGTTTCTTCAGGCGGCCTCACGTTTGAGGAGAGCCACGTCAGTTTGACGGAAGGTCAATGCCGTGGTCATGACGGTCTGGCCGCGGGGCGTAACTCGATAGCGGCGGTGTTTGGCAAGCTTGTGAATCAGGCCATGGGCTCGGAGCAGCCGAAAGTGCCGCGAGACCAGAGCGCTGCGCTCTCTGTGGTTCAATATCGGAATCAGGGACCAGCTAAAACGTTGACAGCCGGATGTCCAGAGTTATACTGGCTTGTTGCATCCTGTTCGGCCTACCTCACCGGCACCCGAAGTGCCCTCCGTGCAGGGCGGTCGCGCGAGCGGTGTTCCAGCGGGGAGGAGGCAGCGAGCAACAAGAAGTCTAATATCAAGCAAAAGGCAGACAGAGGAGGAAAGATGAGCGTTGTTAGTCGGCGCAACGCAGTAGTGATCGGCAGCCTGTTGCTGCTTTGCTCCCTCGGCTTCGGAGCCTGGGAGCAGTTGACCTCGGGCACCATCGCCCGACTGAACGGGGTCCATTTCCCCGCGGGCACGATGATCGGCTACGCGGTCGGTTCCGACCTGGACAGCATGGGCATGCCGGCCGGGGCAGTCTTCAAGACTGACGATGGCGGCGCCACCTGGACACCGCAGACGTCAAATGCGGCGAGCCAGCTCAACTCGGTCTACTTCATTGACGACAATACCGGGTATGCAGTCGGAGATGCCGGAGCGGCGATCAGGACCACCGACGGCGGCGCAAGCTGGAACCCGATGACGGTAGGCAGCGGCGACGACCAGTACAACTACGTCGGTTTCCCCGGAGGCGGCCAGACCGGCTTCATAGGGGTCAATCCCCGGAGCCAGTCGGCGAAGGCCTACAAGACGACCGATGGCGGAGCCAACTGGGCGTCGATCACAGTCGGCGGCGCAATGAACTGGACGACCAGTTGCGCGTTTGCAGACGACAATATCGGCGTGGTCCTGGGCAGAAACGGTTTTGTCTGGGGAACGAATGACGGGCTCGCCAGCGGCTGGTACGGCGGCGCCTGGACCAATGCCACCCTGTCCGCAGCGGCGTTCGCACGTGATGACGCGAACTACGGCATCCTTATCGGGAACGACTCACTCGGCGGTATCATTCGGTCCACCGGCGACGCCGGCGTCAGCGTCTGGGATTCGTGCCGGTACTGGCGCGTCACGTACTTCTCCGGCGTCGACATGCCTGTGGCGGGTGCCGCGTACGTGTGCGGGGACAGCGCCGGTCAGGGGTTCATCCTGCGGCAGGTTGCCAACCACCCCGACGCCGATTTCTTCCGGACGACCGTACCAAGCGGCACGCCGGCTATTGCGGATGTGTGTTTCCCCGGCGCCCAGGATGACACCGGGTATGCGGTCGGCAACAACGGCTGGATTCTCAAGACCACCGACAAGGGTGTGCCTTGGCTGCCGGGCGTGGCCGAGGGCAAGGCCCCGGTCGTTACCCGTGCCGGCATCAGGGTTCTGAGCAATCCGTGCCGTCGCGGCATCATGCTTCACTCCGACGCCGATGTCAGGGTGTCGGTGTTTGACGCGGCGGGCAGGACCGTGATGAGCCGGGCTGCGGCCAGGGGCACCAACTTCCTGCCGCTGCCTACCGGCGCCTACTTCGTGAAGGCGGGCACGAGCACCGCCCGGGCCGTCGTGACCGACTGAAGTCTTCCACCAGTTCATACTTACCCGGGGGGGCAATGCCCCCCGGGCTCTTCTTGGACCCAGGGGGAGGCAAACCCTTGCCAGTTTCCGCTTGACAGCGGAAGGGGGGAGCGTAGAATTTCGCGCGGCAGCCAGAGACACTGGACAGCCGCAACTCCGACGCAATCGGCGTTTGGGTGGTGCCGGTGGCGGAGCGGAGTCTTATTTACACCAAAACCACCCGGACATAAAGGAGGCTGTTTGTGAACAAGGCAGTTACCCTGATACTTGCCTTGCTACTGCTCAGCGGCATGAGCTGGGCTGCGGACATGGCGACGGTCACGCCCACCGAGGGTGTGCGTGTGAGCCCACCGTCCCATATCGAGTCGCCGCCGATGCCTGCGGGACAGGGCGATGCGGTGCTGTTGTACCAGGACTTCAATGGTACATGGGACAGCAATAACCCGCCTACCGGCTGGACAATCGGCTGGACGGGTTCCGGCCCGGACGCCAACGACTGGAACAAGAGCAGCAACATGGCGTACCTGTACTGGTACCCGTACGATACCGGGACCGACAGCTTGGTGTCGCCCGTCATCGACTGTGGTAGCTACACCAACGTCGTTTTCTCCTGCTACTCGAACTACTCCTGGTTCAGCAACTACGATGCGACTATCGAGGGATCGGACGACGGCGGCGCTACGTGGGATTACCAGATCTACAAGTTCACCGGTAGTTTCACCGGCAACCAGACCTTTGCGTTGCCCTGGGCTGCGGGCAAGCAGCTCCGGCTGCGCTGGTACGGTGACGGCTACGTCTACAACATCAACTACTGGTATGCCGACAACGCGCAGGTGACCGGCGACCTGATGGTCGCCAACGACATCAGCGTGGAGCAGATCCTCGCGCCGATGGACCCGTACTACGCCTTTGGCGATACCATCTATCCGACGGTCATCGTCAAGAACATGGGCACGGATGCCCAGAACAACATACCGATTCGCTGTCTGATAAAGGACAGCGTGACCGGTGCGACCGCCTACAACCAGGTTCAGACGATAGCGTCGCTGGCCCCGGGCGCGGTCGACACCGTTACCTACCCGATGTGGGAGCCGCCCGCGACGGAAGCGATATACCGCGACACGTTCCAGGCGGAGCACTCCGGCGACCAGAACCCGGCCAACGACGTCATGGACGTCCGTGTCAAGGTGACGCAGTGGGGCGCGGAGTGCCTGACCTACAACGACGGCACGTTCGACAACGCCATCTCCTGGGTGACGAACGGCGGCCAGCTCGCA
>JAFGRF010000280.1 GCA_016935295.1 Caldifarciminota bacterium
CTGGCGACCGGCTCGAGTTCCTCGTGGTCAAGACCCCGAGCCCGGATCGGCCGCCGCGGATTGTCGAATGAAGATTATCTCTAACCCCGAAGGAGCTACCGAATGAGTATGTTCTGCTACCAATGCGAGCAGACCGCCAAGGGCACCGGCTGCACGGTCCAGGGCGTCTGCGGCAAAGATGAGACCTGCGCCACGCTGCAGGACCTTCTCCTCTATGCGACCAAAGGCGTGGCCCAGTACGCCCATCGCGCGCGCCAGTTCGGCGCCACCGACCCGGACGTCAACGTCTTCACGGTCGAGGCGCTCTTCACCACCATAACCAATGTCGACTTCGACGCGGAGCGGCTGCACGGCTGGCTCAAAAAGGCGGCGGAGATGCGCGACCGCGCGAGGAGACTCTACGAAGACGCCTGTCACAAAGCCGGCAAGACACCGGAAACGCCCACCGGACCGGCGCTCTGGCAGCCCGCCGCTGACATCGCCGGCCTGGTCGAGCAGGGCCGCGACAAAGGCATCCTCAAGCGCCACGAGCAGTGGGGCGACGATGTCGCCGACCTTCACGACCTGGTTCTCTTCGGGCTCAAAGGCGCGGCCGCCTACGCCGACCACGCCCACGTGCTCGGCAAGGAAGACGACAAGGTCTACGCCGAGTTCCACCGCCTGCTCGACCTGCTCGCTCAGGACAAACTCGAAGCCGGCCAGCTCCTGACCGAAGCCTTGAACACCGGCAAGCTCAGCTACAGCGTGATGGAGCTGCTCGACGCGGCCAACACCGGTGCTTACGGCCACCCCGTACCGACACCGGTCCGCATCACTCCGGTCAAAGGCAAGGCCATCCTCGTCTCTGGCCACGACCTGAAAGACCTCGAAGAGCTGCTCAAACAGACCGAAGGCAAAGGCATCAACATCTACACCCACGGCGAGATGCTCCCGGCCCACGGCTACCCGAGGCTCAAGGCGCACAAGCACCTTGCCGGCCACTTCGGCACCGCCTGGAACAACCAGCAGAAGGAATTCCCCGAGTTCCCGGGCGCAATCCTGATGACCACCAACTGCATCCAGAGGCCGCGCGACTCATACTTCAAGCGCATATTCACAACCGGCCTGGTCGCATGGCCGGGTGTAGTCCACATCGGCCCGGACAAGGACTTCACGCCGGTCATCAACGCCGCGCTCGAAGCCCCCGGCTACGCGGCCGACGAGCCGGAAAAGACCATCACGGTCGGCTTCGGCCACAACGCGGTGCTTGCCGCCGCGCCCAAGGTCATCGAACTGGTCAAAGCCGGCAAGATCAAGCACTTCTTCCTGGTCGGTGGCTGCGACGGTTCCAAGCCCGAGCGCAACTACTACACCGAGTTTGTCGAGAAAACCCCCAAAGACACCGTCGTCCTCACCCTCGCCTGCGGCAAGTTCAAGTTCAACCGCCTCCAACTCGGCGACATCGACGGCATCCCCCGCCTGCTCGACATCGGCCAGTGCAACGACTCCTACTCTGCCATCCAGATTACGCTCGCCCTCGCCAAGGCCTTCGACACCGAAGTCAACAAGCTGCCGCTCTCCATCATCCTCTCCTGGTACGAACAGAAAGCGGTCGCGGTGCTCCTCACCCTGCTCGCGCTCGACGTCAAGAACATCCGCATCGGCCCCAGCCTGCCCGCGTTCCTCACCCCCAACCTTGTGAAGATACTCGTCGACAAGTTCGGTATCACGCCGATCAAAACCGCGGACGAAGACCTCAAGGCAATCCTCGGCTAGTCCAACGCGGCAAACGGGGACTGTCCCTTCGCAGGGCCCTGTGCGATTCTTAGGGACTGTCCCCGCTTGCGCGTGTAGGCCGCGGCATCCTTCCGCGGCCCTCGTTCTTGCGCAACCGCAGATCTTCGCAGTGTAGCATGAACGCGGAGACCTCGCCCCGCTTGACTTCGCAGCGATTCCATCGCAAAATCCTCGCGGTATGTCTGAGTTGGCCAGGTTCTTCGGGCTTGTGGTTCGCATGCACTACTGGGATCGCAATCCCCCGCACATCCACGTCGAGTACCAGAACGACCGTGCTTTGATGGACTTCCAGGGCAACGTCATTCGCGGTGACCTGGGTTCACGCACGGCTCTCGGGCTGGCCCGCGATTGGATCGACCTCCATTTCACCGAACTCGAGCAAGACTGGGCAGCGGTGCGTGCCGGTCGGAAGCTGCACCCCATCGACCCGCTGAAGTAACGTATCATGACACGCGTAGCTCATATCATAAGCATCGCCTACCGCAAGGACTACGTCTACCGGCTCAACTTCGAGGGCGGTGCGACAGGCGAGGTGGACTTCACCGACTACCTGGAACTCGGCCCGGTCTTCGCCCCGCTCAAGGACACGTCGTACTTCCGGCAGGCTCGGCTCGAGGGCGGGACAATTACCTGGCCGAACGGCGCTGATGTCGCGCCGGAGACTCTCGAGGAGAGAGTCGAGTTCATCACCGAAGCAGCGGCGCAGAAATCCCAGGCCCGACCCGGCCAGAAGAAGTCTCGCCGGCGCTAGCTCCCGCCTCTCTCATCGGTTCGCACTAGTCGTTCATCCGATAGCACCCGCGGCCCCGACCGCAAAGCCGCCGTCGGTCGTTCCGGTCAATGATACGTGCCGGCCGCCAGGCTCCGCACCTCGCTTCTGCGTCCGGCCAACCCGTTGTGTGGCAATCCGGGCCGGCTGGCCCGAGTTCCTCGACCTCGAATAGATTGTCTGTTGGTACCCAGCGCGAGACGGCGCCGGCAGGAGTACTACTTCTTCCGCTGCTTCTCGGCGCGGGCCTTGGCTTCGGCCTCCAGCCTGGCGCGCCGCTCGGCCAGTTTCCGTTCCTCTTCTTCGACTCGCTTGGCCTCCGCCTCAAGGCGTGCCTTCTCCGCAGCCTGCTCCTGCGCCCGCTTGCGCTCCGCCTCGGCACGGGCCTTGGCCGCGGCTTCAAGCTGGGCCCGGTGCTCGGCAATCCTGCGTTTCTCCTCGGCGCGAGCCTTGGCTTCGGCCTCCTCCTTGGCACGCAACTCGGCCAGCTTCCGTTCCGCCTCGGCGCGGGCCCTGGCTTCGGCTTCCTCGCGCGCGCGAATCTCGGCGAGCCGGCGCTCCACCTCTTCCAGCTTCCGGCGTTCCTCGTCGGCGCGGGCCTTGGCCTCGGCCTTCTCCCTGGCGCGGATCTCGGCTAGCTTCCGTTCCGTCTCTTCGAGCTTCCGCTGTTCCTCTTCGGCGCGGGCTCTGGCTTCGGTCTCTTCCTTGGCACGTTGCTCGGTCAGCTTCCTTTCCTCTTCGGCCCGGGCCTTCGCCTCGGCAGCCAGCCGGGTGCGCTTCTCGGCCAGCAGACGCGTCTCTTCCTCTATCAGCTTGCGCTCCGCCTCCTCCCGCGCCCTGGCTTCTGCTTCCTCCCGCGCGCGCTGCTCCTCTTCCTTCCGCCTGCGCTCGGCCTCAACACGGACCTTGACCTCGGCCTCGACGCGGGCACGCTGCTCGGCCAGCTTGCGTTCCTCCTCCTTCCGCGCGCGGTCCTCCTCGGCATAGGCCTTGGCCTCGGCATCCAGCCGTGCCCGTCGCTCGGCCAGTCTACGTTCCTCTTCCTTGTGCCGGCGCTCTTCTTCCTCTACCTTCCTGCGTTCCGCTTCGAAACGGGCCGCGGCCTTGGCCTCTTCCTTGGCTCTCGCGTGGGCGAGCTTCCGTTCCTGCTCTTCGAGCCGCTTGATCTCGACCTCGGCCCGGGCCCTCGCTGCGGCTTCCTCCCGCGCACGCTGCTCGGCCTGCCGGCGCGCCTCTTCCTCTCTCCGTTTGCGCTCCGCTTCGGCCCGGGCACCGGCTTCGGCTTCCGCCCGGGCACGCTGCTCCGCGACCCTCCGTTCTTCTTCCTTCCGCTTGCGTTCAGCCTCGGCCTTTGCCCTGGCTTCGGCCTCCTCCTTCGCACGCTGGGCCGCGATTCTCTGCTCTTCTGCCATCCGCTTGCGCTCGGCCTCAGCGCGCAGCCTGGCTGCGGCCTCCTCCTTCGCGCGCTGCGCCGCAAGTCGGCGGTCTTCCTCCGCCTTCTTCGCGCGCTCCGCCTCGGTGCGGACCTTCGCCTCGGCCTCGTCCTTCGCGCGCTGTGCGGCAACCTTCTTCTCTTCTTCTGCCCGCCTGCGTTCCGCTTCGGCACGCGCCTTGGCCTCGGCCTGTTCGCGGGTGCGCCGCTCCTGTGCCGCGCGGTCCACCGCCGGCTTCGCCGGTGCCGCCTGTGCCACCTGCTTCGCCAGCCTCTCGGCGTCAGGCTTCGACATCCCGGCCTCAACGCATCCGGCCACGAATCGCTCATTGCCCATCTGCTTGGGCAGCGATGCCATGTTCCTGCTTGTCTGCTCGACTCCGAGCCTGGCGTCGATGCTCGTGAACATGACAAAGGCCTGCGCGAGGTACTTCAACGCCTCTTCCGGCTTGCCCCGGGCCCGGTGTACCGACCCGATGCCGTCCAGACTTGCCGCCTGCAACCGCGGACTCGCGACCGCTCGTCCAATCGCCAGCGCCTCTTCGTACGACTGCAGGGACTGGCTGGAATCACCCGCCGCAAGGTGGAGCATACCGAGGCTGTTCAGGGCGGCTGCCATGCCCGCCTTGTTTCCCATCCGGCGCTGCAGCGTCAGCGCCTGCTCCAGGGGCGTCTGGGCTTTGGCGGTGTCAACCCGGCCGAGGTGGACGAGCCCGATGCCGTTGAGGCTGTCCGCCTGCACCTGCTGGTTCGCGATTTCGCGCGCCATCGCCAGCGCCTCCTCGAAGTGCTTGAGGGCCTGGTCAGGCTGGCCCGAGTCAAGATAGGCGCTACCGATACCGAAGATGACTGCTGCTGCCCCCGGCGGATTCCCGACCTCGCGGTGAATCTCCAGCGCCTGCTCGAACTGCTTCAACGCCTTGTCGGGTTCGCCCGTGGCCAGGTTCACCCGTCCGATGTCGCCGAGGACTTCGGCTTCGCCCGGCCGATGGCCCAGCTCCCGGTATGTCGCCAGCGCCTGCTCGAAGAGCTTGAGGGCTCGGTCGCAGTCGCCTGTGGCCAGGGATACGAGCGCGATACCGCAGCGGTTGTCGGCCTGCAGGCGCGGATTCGCGGCCTCGTCCGCCATGGCCAGGGCCTGCTCGTGGTACTGGAGAGCCTTCTCCGGCTCACCGACGATAAGGTAGACCGGCCCGAGGTTGGTCAGGGCTATGGCCTTCCCGTGCTTGTCTCCGTACTGGTCTGCCAGCCGGCCCGAACGCTCGTGTCTCTCCAATGCGTCCCGCCACCGGCCGGACATCTCGTTGCAGAGCCCGGCCAGACTCGACAGCGCAACAAGCTCGGACCCGACCGCCTCTCTCGACGCCACGCGGAAGAACTCGATGGCTTTGTCCCACTTGTACGCCCTCATCGCTGCCCGTGCCAGTTCGAACGGGGCACGTACCACCGGCTCGGCGCTCGTCAGCCCGTCCAGATACTCCATCAGACTCCTGCGTCCCTGCGCCCGAGGCGTGCCGGACTTGCCGGCAACTGCTGCCGCCGGGGCAGAGATGCGTGGTTCCGGGTCACTGGCAGAGCCGTCCGCCAAGCCGTTTGTACTTCACCGGGGCTGGCACGCGTAACTTATAGCGGCAAAAGGAGTATAGGTCAAGGCGGGCGCACGACCAGTCTCCCGCCTCCTGTCTACTGGATGCTGCCTCCTCTCTCCTCTCTCCTCTCTCCTCTCTCCTCTGCCTTCTCCTCCGGATTGACAACCCGCCGGCGCAGCGTTAGA
>JAFGRF010000281.1 GCA_016935295.1 Caldifarciminota bacterium
CGGCCTGACGATTGTCGAGTGACGATCGGCGGATGGACCGGACAAGACCGATAACCGCCATTTGTGAATTGGGAACGACGCGGTCTAGCGCGCGGTCTGCGAGGAGTCGGGTCTGTCTCCCAGCAGCTTGCGGGCCAGCGTCGCGGCCGAGTCCGGGTTGGCGAGCCAGTCCCTACGCTGCTGCTGCTCTGCAATCCGTCGCTTGTATTCGGTGATGTCGGCCCGGACTCTTCGCTCGCGCGCCTTGCGCCGACCGATGCTCACGAGGCCGTTGGGCCCAGCCAGGAACCAGAAGGCGAACACGACGAACACTGCCAGTACCGCCCATCTGACCAGCCGCTGGAGCGGTGACCGGCCGCTGTTCATCGTTTCAGTGTTTGCAGTCCGGCAAAGCGCAGGACGTCATCTTCCTCGATGCGGATGAGCCGGTTGTACTTGGTCACGCGTTCGCTACGACATGGCGCGCCGGTCTTGATCTGTCCGGAGTTGGCCGCAACCGCGAGGTCGGCGATGAAGTGGTCGCTCGTCTCGCCGGAGCGATGGGAGATGACCGTACGATACCCGGAGTCGGTCGCGACTTTCACGCAGTCCAGTGTTTCGCTGACCGTGCCTACCTGATTCGGCTTGATGAGTACCGCGTTGGCGATGCCGTCACGGATGCCCTGCTTCAGCCGGTTGGTGTTGGTCACGAAGATGTCGTCACCGACAAGTTGAATCCGGTTGCCGAGTCGCTCCGTCAACAGCTTCCAGCCGGTCCGGTCGTTCTGCGCGAGCCCATCCTCAATTGATATGATTGGGTACTTTCTTATCCACTTCTCATACATGTCGATGATGTCGCCGGAGGTCATGCGGTGAGGCTTCGGAGTGCGGAAGTGGTAGTGACCTTTGCGGTAGAACTCACTTGATGCGGGGTCGAGGGCGATGAAGATCTGGTCACCGAGGCGATACCCGGCGTTCTTCACCGCGCGTTCGATGTACTCGAGCGGCTCTTCGTGGTCGCGGAACGACGGAGCGAAGCCGCCCTCGTCTCCGACCGAGGTCGGCTTGCCCGCTTCGTGGAGCAGCATCTTCAGGTGACGGTAGGTTTCGGCCGCGGCGCGCAGCGCCTCGCGGAATGTGGAGAAGCCGGCCGGCACGATCATGTACTCCTGGACGTCGAGGTTGTTGGAGGCGTGGGCGCCGCCGTTGACTACGTTGAGCAGGGGCGTGGGCAGCACCATGGTCCCGGCGCCACCGAGGAAGCGGTAGACGCAGATGCCGGCGGTAATCGAAGCCGCACGGCAGACCGCCAAAGACGCGCCCAGTATGGCGTTGGCACCGAGCTTTCCCTTGTTGGGTGTCGGATCGGCTTCCTTGAGGGCCTGGTCGATGCGGTACTGGTTGGTGGCGATCATGCCGACCAGTCGGCGACGGATCGTGGTATTGACGTTCTTCACGGCCTTGAGAACGCCCTGACCGAGGAACCGTTTGGGGTCGCCGTCCCGTAGTTCGCAGGCTTCGTATTTGCCGGTGGAGGCTCCCGATGGTACAGAGGCGCGGCCCATGGTGCCGTCAGAAAGGACGCAGTCGACCTCCAACGTCGGGTTGCCACGCGAATCGAGAATCTCGCGGGCTTCGAGGTCGGCAATCAGTGGTGCAGGCATAGGTTACTCCGCGTGTGGCTGCGCTACCGTAGGAACGAGCAGGGCCTTGTGCTCGGCCCGGCGCTCGGCGTACAGCGGGAATCCCTTGACCAGTTCGCCGACTTCGGCCTTGACCTTGTCCAGTTCCGCCTGGTTGTCGCGGGCAGCCACCGCGCGGTCGATGAGACCGGCGATCGCCTTCATCTCCGGTTCCTTCATGCCGCGGGTAGTGAGCGCGGGAGTGCCCAGTCTGATGCCGGACGCGATGAACGGCTTCTCCGGATCGTAGGGGATGGTGTTCCGGTTCACGGTGATGCGGACCTTGCCGAGCACGCGCTCCGCGTCGCGGCCGGTAATCTGTTTGGGCCTGAGGTCAACCATCATCAGGTGGTTGTCGGTTCCACCGGAGACTATGCGGAACCCGCACGCGGTCAGGGCCTCGGCCAGGGCCTTGGCGTTGGCCAGTACCTGTTGCTGGTAGACCTTGAAGTCGTCGGACAGGGCTTCCTTGAATGCGACCGCCTTGGCCGCGATGCAGTGCTCGAGCGGGCCGCCCTGGGTGCCGGGGAAGACCATCTTGTCGAGGTCCTCGGCATACTTCTGTTTGCACATGGCCATTGCGCCGCGCGGGCCGCGCAGGGTCTTGTGCGTGGTGGTCGTGACGATGTCGGCGTAGGGGACCGGCGACATGTGGAGGCCGGCCACGACCAGCCCGGCGATGTGGGCGATATCGGCAAGCTGGGCAGCGCCGACCTCGTCCGCGATTTCCTGGAACTTGTCGAAGTGAATCGTGCGCGGATAGGCCGAAGCGCCGGACACGATAACCCGCGGTTTGTGCTCAAGTGCCAGGGCGCGGATGGCCGCGTAGTCGAGCATCTCGGTCTTCGGGTCAACGACGTACTGCACGACCTTGAAGTAGCGGCCGGAGAAGTTGATCGGGTGACCGTGGGAAAGATGGCCACCGTGGCTCAGGTTCAGGCCGAGGATTGTGTCGCCGGGCTTGGCCAGGGTCAGGTACGCAGCGATGTTCGCCGACGTGCCGGAATGGGGCTGGACGTTCGCGTGGTCGCAGCCGAAGAGCTGCTTGGCGCGGGCGATGGCGAGGTTCTCGCCGACGTCAACCCACTTGCAGCCGCCGTAGTAGCGCCTGCCCGGGTAGCCTTCGGCGTACTTGTTGGTCAAGACCGACCCGAGTGCGGCGAGCACGGCCTCGGAGCAGAAGTTCTCGGAGGCGATGAGTTCAAGATTGTTGTGCTCGCGGCTCGTTTCCTTGGTGATTGCCTCGAACACTTCCGGGTCGGTCTTTGCTAGAAGGTCAGGTTTCATGCGGGGTCTCCTTGGGTCCTGTACGGCCGGCGACCAGAGACAAAGTCAGGAGTGAAAGATGGTTGTGTGGGCGTCTCCGGTTTGCGGCCCGCTAACATCAGGCCTAAAGGTAGCCCAGCACGCGGAAAAGTCAAGGAGATAGAAGAGGGGTCCGGGAGTCGAGGGGTCCAGGATCCAAGTGCCGGAGGCCGGGCACTGGAATCCTCGAATCCTTGAATCCTCGAATCCAATGCGTAGACTCGGGCGTGTTCGACGAACTGCTGGAAGTAGTGCGGTTGCTGCGCCGGCGCTGTCCCTGGGACCGAAAGCAGACGTTGGCCACGACGCGGCCGATGCTGCTCAACGAGACCTACGAACTGGACGAGGCCATACGGAGGCGCGACAAAGCGGCCACTACCGAGGAACTGGGCGACTACCTCTTCGTGGGTCTGTTCCTCGCTGAAGTGGCAGAGAGGGAACTCGGCTTGTCGCTCGAGGATTCACTCGAGGGCGTTGTCGCCAAACTCAAGCAGCGCCACCCGCATATCTACGGTACGACCAAGGTGCGCGGCGCAGCCGACGTGCTCGCCAACTGGGAGAAGATCAAGCGCAGGCACCGGCGGAGCGGGGGCCTGCTTGAGAGCATACCGGTTGCCATGCCGGCTCTACAGCAGGCGCAGCTCGTTCAGGAGCGGTGCCGGCGCGTGGGATTCGACTGGGACAAGCCCGAGCATGTGCTCGACAAAGTCGAGGAGGAGATCGGCGAGCTGCGTCAGGCACTGTCCGACAGGGGCCGCCGAGGTCACCCTGCGAAGGGCCGGAAG
>JAFGRF010000282.1 GCA_016935295.1 Caldifarciminota bacterium
ATGAGTTCGTACATCGCAGTCGCGTCGCGGATGTCGCAGACATGGGTCGCAATGCGGCCGTCCAGATGGGCGATGTTCTCGGTCCGGGAACGCCAGCGCATGGTGCCATGCACCTCGCAGTCGCCCCGGGATAGGAGATACTCAGCCAGGTGGCTGCCGGCAAAGCCGGTAATGCCGGTGATGAGACACTTCAAGAAACCTCCCGCGGTTCAGACCAGAGTTCGATTGCAGTCGCCTCAGGCCTTCTTGACCTTGCCGGAGCGCAGGCAGCGAGTGCAGACCCAGATGCGCTTGTTTTCTTCGCCGACCTTGGCCCGGACGCGCTGCAGGTTGGGCTCCCAGGTCCGTTTGGTTACGTTGTGGGCATGGCTGATGTTCGAGCCGACCACGCCGACTTTGCCGCAAATCTCGCAATGTTTGGCCAATTGTCCTCCTTGGCGGTGTTAGATTCGCACAGAGGATAGCAGGAATAGCCGGGCAGTCAATCCGCCCGGGCAGTTCGGATTTCGAGACGGCTGACCACGAAGACACGAAGCCGGGACAAACGAACCCGAGACATCCTGCAATCATTCCCTTCGTGTCTTCATGGCTCTGCTGTCAGTCCTCGGGCGGGCCGGTCACCGGTTGCCAACCAGTTTTCCACCGGAATGGTACAGCCTGCCGTCGGTTCAGGCACGGCTTCATGACCGCCTTTGCCCAGGTTACGAACCACTTGTCCACACGGCGCCTCCTTGACATACGGCTCCGGCAGCCTATCTTCACTAATGGCTGACCAGGCGAGCCGAGCGATGCTCTATGCGGCGGTTTCGGGTGTGGTCCAGGGCGTCTTCTACCGCAGGTTCGTGTTCCGCGAGGCGACTGCGCTTGGTTTGCATGGTCGAGTGCGGAATCTGTTCGACGGACGCGTAGAGGTTGAAGCTGAGGGCGAGAGGTTGAAGCTGGAGCAGCTCGTTCAGCGTCTCCACAAGGGGCCTCGCGGCGCACAGGTGACAGAAGTCGTGACTGAGTGGTGCGATTACCGACAGGAATACGAGGATTTCCAGGTAGACTACAGCTAGCCGCCAGGTGCAGCACCTTGGAGTGCGGGAGCGCAGCTCCCGCCTTTCCCGAGAAGCGGTAGCAACGCTGCCGCAGTCCACAGCTTTCTTGACAACATCAAGCGTGCTTCTATGATAGGCGCGTGAAAGAAGCTGCCTTCATGACCGAGGCACTTGACCTGGCGAGGCGCGGGCGCGGCCGGGTCTCGCCCAACCCGATGGTCGGCGCCGTGCTCGTGAGAGACGGCAAGGTGGTTGGCCGCGGCTGGCACCGCCGTTTCGGCGGGCCGCACGCGGAAGTCGAGACCATTGCCGACGCCGGAAGCAAGGCGCGGGGAGCCACGCTCTACGTAACGATGGAGCCGTGTTGTTTCCACGGCAAGACCCCGGCCTGCACCCACGCAGTGCGACTGGCGGGCATCAAGCGGGTGGTGGTGGCCACGCTGGACCCGAATCCGCGGGTGAACGGAAGAGGTATGCGCTGTCTGCGCGAGGCCGACATCGAGACCTCGGTCGGCCTGCTGGCCGGCGAGGCGAGGCGCCTGAACGAAGGCTACTTCACTTCTCTGCGCAAGCATCGGCCGTTCGTCATTCTCAAGGTTGCGGCGACGCTTGACGGTATGGTCGCCGACGCCACCGGGCACTCAAAGTGGATCACCGGACCGAAGGCCCGTGCCATCGGCCGCGAACTGCGCCTCGGGGCGGACGCTATCGTCGTGGGAGTTGGCACGGTGATTGCCGACAATCCCAGGCTTACGCGCCGTACGAAGTCTCGTGGGCAGTACGTGCGCGTGATTCTCGACTCCGAATTGTCCACGCCGTTGAAGAGCCTGCTGTTTACCGAACCGGGGCCGATTCTCATCTTCACTTCCAGCAACGACGCGTCACGAGCCGAGTGTTTCTGGGCAAAGAACGTGGAGGTGGTGCGCGTCAGCGAGGATGATGGCGGCTTGCTCAAATGGAAGGAGATACTGGCGGAGCTGCACCGAAGGCAGGTGCAGACTGTGTTGATTGAGGGCGGCGCTACGGTGGCGTCGTCGGCCTTGGAGGCGGGTGTGGTGGACAAGATGTACGTGTTCCAGTCACCGAGGATGCTGGGCCCGGGCAGGTTGTTCACCAGTGGAATTGCACCGCGTCCGCGAAGCCATCCGATCCAGCTGGTCCGCGTCGAGCACCGTTGTCTCGGCCGGGACTTCCTTACCGAAGGCTATGTTCACCGGGCTCATTGAGACTGTCGGCCGCGTCGAGCGGGCCGTCGGACGTCAGGGCAACCGCGTGTTCACGGTGAGTGCCGGGTTTGCCGGAGAGTTGAGCCTTGGGGAGAGCGTGGCTGTGAACGGTTGCTGCCTGACCGTCACGCGGCTCGACAAGAAGAGCTTTGACATCGAGGCGGTTGCTTCGACGCTGGAGGCAACAACGCTGGGCCGTCTCAGAACGGGCGACGTCGTGAATCTCGAGCGGGCTCTGCGGGCAGGGGACAGGATGGGCGGCCACTTCGTGCAGGGACATGTGGATGAGGTCGGGAAGGTCCGCCGCATTGAGCAACATTCAGGACACTGGACACTGGCTATTGAAACGGACAGGCGTAAGTCGCGGCCGCTTGTCGCGAAGGGCTCGGTCTGCGTGGACGGCATCAGCCTGACTGTAGCGTCACTCCGGCCCGGCGAGTTTGCGGTCAACATCATCCCGCACACCTGGGAGAATACCAACCTGAAGCAGCGCCGCCCCGGCGACAAAGTCAACATCGAATACGACCTGCTGGTCAAGGCCGTGCAGGGCACAACGCGGTCCTGACGATTGCGCCCGGCATGAGCGGTCTGCTGATTCTGCTGGTTCTTGGCACGGGGATCGACCAGCAAATGTACACGGGCATTCGCCGCGGCTGGAGCAGTCCGACAATGGACGTGGTCATGTCTGCAGTCACCCAGGCGGGCGAAGACTACGCGGCACTGGGCAGCGGAGTGGCGTTGTACCTCGGCGGCGGTCCCAGGCTCAAGAGGGCAGCCGTGCTCGCCACCTGTTCATATCTTGGAGCGTCGGTAGCACTCCTTGGCGTGCGAGCCATCGTGAACCGTCCTCGACCGGAGGATCCGGACCCGGGATGGCTGGACAGCGCATTCCCGTCGGGCCACGCGACCAGCTACTTCGCGACGGCGACTGTATACGGCCTGAAATTCCCAAGGCTTGCACCCTACCTGGGCGTTGGCGGCGCGCTGGTGGCGCTGTCCCGAGTCTATCTTGGCCGGCATTGGCCGTCAGACGTACTCGCCGGCGCCCTGCTTGGTACGGGTGCGGGCTTCCTGACGGTGAAGTTCGAGAAGCCCCTGGCCCGACTTCTGCACCTGGATACGTCGCGTGTGGGCTTGCTACAGCCGTCAGCTTCGGCTGATGGGCTGAGCGTTGTCACCGTTCGTTTCTAGCGGCTGCGGATTTGACCGCAGTCGGGTTTCCTCATAGAATCCAGCGATGGACATCAGACTGATACGTGAGAACCCGGACGAAGCGCG
>JAFGRF010000283.1 GCA_016935295.1 Caldifarciminota bacterium
ACCGTCATCGACCGGAGCGGGTTGCCTTCGGCGCGAATGAGGTTGTTGGCGACCATCGGGTAGAAGACGACCGGCGAGAACCAGACGATGACGCGGTAGTAGGCGCGCGCGAGCGGCAGGATGTCGGGCCGGGCGCCGAGCAGGCGCAGCACCGGGTCGGTCCAGAGGAGCAGCGGGACCATCATCACCAGGGCTGACGCGAGCGCAGCGACAAAAGCCTGGGCCCCGGCGTGGTTCGCCTCCCGTTCATTCCCGGCGCCGAGGAGTCGGGCGATGAGCGAGTTCGCGCCGACCCCCACCCCGAGGGAGAGGGCCATCATCACGAGCTGCACCGGCCAGACCAACGTGAGGGCGGCAATCGCCTCGTGTCCGAGCCGCCCGACAAAGGCGGTGTCCACGATGTTGTAGGTGGCGGTGACAACCATGCCGACCAGTGCGGGCATCGAGAAAGACCAGAGCAGCCGGCCGACCGGCTGTTCACCCATCCGAGCCGAGCGGGCGAACTGTACGCTGCCGGACTGCGAAGGCGGCGCTGCCGCGTTCGCGATACGGGTGTCTGGATTCGTGCCGGGGCGATTCAAGCGGACATACTACTCTGTGCGGGCGTGGAGTTCAACCGGCGGGAGCGGCCGGCCGAGGTCAGGCGGGCCGGTGCGCCGGGCGCTGTTCCCGCGTGCCAGCGGCGAACCAGCGCTGGGTCTTGAGGCAGATGCGGACGAGGAGGAGCATCACCGGGACTTCGATGAGCACACCGACGACCGTTGCGAGGGCAGCGCCGGACGAGAGGCCGAAGAGCATCGTCGCGGTGGCGATTGCGACCTCGAAGTGATTGGACGCGCCGATCATCGCCGACGGCGCGGCATCCTCGTAGGAAAGCTTGAGGACTCGGGCAAAGACGTAGCCAAGCCAGAAGATCAGGTTCGTCTGGATGAAGAGCGGGATGGCAATCCAGAGAATCGTCAGCGGGTTTGAGACGATGACTTCGCCCTTGAACGAGAAGAGCAGGACAAGGGTGATAAGCAGGGCGACAATAGTCACGGGCGTGAGTACGTGCAGGAACTTCTCCTCGAACCATGCTTGGCCTTTGGCACGGATGATGAGCTTGCGGCTCGCGTAGCCGGCGGCAAGGGGCAGGGCGACGTAGATGGCAATTGAGAGAACCAGCGCCTGCCAAGGCACCGGCAGCCGGCCGACCCCGAGCAGGAAACCGCCGAGCGGGCCGTAGAGGAGGAGCATCGTCAGCGAGTTGATGGCGACCATCACGAGCGTGTGGCCGTCGTTGCCTCTGGCGAGGTAGCCCCAGACCAGGACCATTGCGGTACAAGGCGCGATGCCGAGCAGGATGCAGCCGGCGAGGTAGGAGCGCCAGAGCGGGACCTCGAGGAGCTTCGCTCCATCAACCAGCACGACCCGGCCGACTCCGTAGGTCGCGCCCGGTTCCAGGTTGATGCCGAACGGCAGCTTGACGAGGTCAATCGCGTTCGGGCCGATGAGGCCGCGGAAGAGCACGCCAAGGAAGAGGACGGCGATGGCGTACATGGTGAACGGCTTCACGGCCCAGTTGACGAACACGGTCAGCCCGACCGGCTTCGCGTTTCTGCCCGCCTTGAGCACTTCGGCGAAGTCAATCTTCACCATGATGGGGTACATCATGAAGAAGAGACAGACGGCAATCGGGATAGAGATGACCGGGGCGCCGCCGGTGTAGATGGCAATGCCGTCTAGCGTCTTCGCGAGCCCGGGTGCAAGCTTGCCGAGCAGGATGCCCACGCCGATACAGGCAAGCACCCAGACGGTCAAGTATTTCTCGAAGACGTTGAGGCTCTTGGGCTTCTTCTCGATGCAGGCGGAGGTTACTGGCGACATCTCGGTTATCCTCTCACCGGCTGACGACACGCGTCAGCGGCTACAGCCCTCAGGTAACGCATTGCGCCGGCGAGGCTTTGTCTGCTGCCGAGTCGGCGGTATCCGCCGGGCCGGCGCAGTCGGTATCTGCCGACTCGGAACAGCAGTTGGCCATGGTGGCCGAGTCACAGCAGGCCGAAGTGGTCTCCGGCCTGGCGGCGGCAGGCTTCTGTCCGCCACACGCGAGCAGCACCAGGGTCAGGGCGAGCAGAACGAACAGCGACTGTCTCATGCGTGCCCCATTACTTCTCGCCGCCGAGCAGTTTCTTCAGTTCGTCTTTGGACGGAACCTTGCCCTGCAGGACGACCTTGCCGTCAACCACGAGCCCGGGCGTCATGAAGATGTCAAGCGACGCAAAGAGCTAGAGGTCTCTGACGTATTCTATGTCGGCCATGATGTTCATCTCGGCCAGGACATACATCACTCGCCTCTCGATTTCGTTGCACCGGGCGCAGCCAGTTCCGAGAAGTCTGGCGTTCACGATTGCTCCTCTGGCGCAGCATGTTCTCCCTTTTGAGGTTCAACAGCAGTAACTCCCGGTCTCTTTCGGTCCATGACCAGTGAGTAGGCCGCGGGTAGGAAGAACAGGGTTACGGCGAGCGAGTAGAGCAGTCCGCCGATGACGGCGATGGCCATCGGCTTGAGTATATCGCCGCCTTCGCCGAGGTTCAGCGCGAGCGGCACAAGGCCGATGACCGTTGTCAACTGGGTCATCAAGATTGCCCGCAGCCTGACCGGTGCGGCCATGAGCATGGCATCCAGGGGTTTTGCGCCCTCGCGGCGATGTTCTTCAGCCAGTGTCAACAGAAGCACTCCCTGTGAGGTGATGCTGCCCATCATCACTACCAGCCCGATCAGCACGGTCGTGCCGACAGCCGCGCCAGACAGGTAAAGCGCGGCAAAGGCGCCGGTCAGGGAGAGGGGAATACCAAGCAGGGCAAGCACCGGGAGTCGCAGTGATTTGAACTGGATGGCTAGTATCGTGAAGGCGAAGAGCAGGGCGAAAATGACAAGCATGCCCATACTGCTCTGGTTCTCGGCCATCATCTGCGCCTGTCCGCCCATCGAGTAATCGATGCCGGATGGCCGGGTCAGGTTACGGACCGTGCGTTCGGCCCGGGCCGCAGCCTCGCCGACGCTGATCTGGTCGGCGTCGGCACGAACGATGACCTGCTTGACCTGTTCCTCGCGGCTGATTTCAACCGGGCCGACCGCCCGGCGCACTTCCGCGATGTCGCGAAGGTGGATGGACGAGCCGTGAGTAGTGGTGACAGTCAAGTTCTCGATGTCGGCCTTGCTCGTTATCCGTTCCCCGGGGACGAGGACGCGGACGTTATAGTACTGGTCGTTATCACGGTATTGGGTGGCGACCGTGCCGGCCACCAGCGCGCGCAGGGAAGTCGCGACCTGGCTCACCGACACGCCGAGTGCCGAAGCCCGGGTGCGGTCAACGCGGATCCGGAACTCCGGTTTGGCTATTTCGAGCGAGATGCTGACATTTGTCAGACCGTCGGTCCGGCGCAGGGCGGCAGCAAGTTCCTGGGCATAGCCGTGGATGTCGGCAAGGACAGCGCCCCGGACCTTCACTTCGACCGCCTGCTCGCCGACCTGCCGTATGCCCCTTGTCTTCGGCTGCATTACCATGAGCCGGCCGCCCGGGGTTGGAATCTTGGCGATTGTCGGACGTAACCGGCTGATGAATTGCGTGGTCGAGACCCGGCGCCGGCCCTTGGGAACAAGCTGGATGTCAATCTGGCCTTCCTGGGCTATCTCGTAGACCGCCAGCCCACCGGCGCTGCCGCCGACAAGAGTAAACATGCTGGCGATTTCGGGAATACCGGTGACGGCCTTTTCTGTGGCGTGCAGGATGCTGTCCACACGCTCGACCGAGGTGCCACTGGGCATTTTCAGTTTGACCATTACCCTGCCGTCGTCAACCAACGGCAGGAATTCCGACCCGGCGCGTCCGGCCAGAAACAGTCCGAGCGCGAGCAGGACAAGGAACAGCGCGACAATCGGCCAGCGCCGGCGCAGGCCGACGCCGAGGGTCCGGGCATAGCCCTCCGTGAGAAGCCGGATGAGAGCGTCGAAGCCGCGCGTCAGGCGCGGGGGCTTTCCGGGCCGTTCTCCGCGCATCAGGCGGTCACTCAGGAGTGGCGTTACGGTAAGCGCAACCAGCAACGAGATGACGACAACGGCCGCGATGACGAGCACGAGTTCCTTGAACAGCAACGCTGTCAGGCCGGGGATGAACAGGAACGGCAGGAAGATGGCGAGAAACGTGACGGTTGCCGTGAGGACTGCGGTGCCGACTTCGTTCGCGCCCTGCAGCGCGAATGCCTTGACGCCGTCGGCCTTGCGTCGGGTTATATTCTCGAGGATGACGATAGAATTGTCCAGTATCATCCCCAGTGATACGACGAGTCCGCCGAGGGAAAACAAGTTCAGCGAGAAGCCGGCCAGGCGCATGACCAGAAAGCAGGCGAGCAGCGTCAGGGGCAGGGCAACTGCCATCACGACCACCTGACGCCAGCGGCCGAGAAACAGGTAGACGACGACCAGGACGAGCACGGCGGCCAGCAGGGCTGATGACTGGACGCTATTGACCGCGGCGGTGACGTAGTCGCCCTGGTTTTCAAGCACGGCCACCGAAACGTCCGGCGGCATGTCGCCGGACAGGGCATCCAGTCGGCGCTCCACGTCCCGGGCCACCCGGACCGTGTTGGCGCGGGCCTGCTTGAGTACCCTGAGCTTCACGCAGGGACGGCCGTCAAGCCGGGTGATGATCCGCGTATCTTCGTGCGAGTCTTCAACCAGCGCGATGTCGGCGAGGCGAAGCTCCTGCCCCGCGGCCGTGCGGGTCACGATGACATTTCGGATTTCGTCAAGGTTTTCAAACTCGCCGACCGTCCGGGCGATGAACTCACGGTCCCCGACCACGACGCGTCCGGCAAAGAGTTTCTGGTTCGATTCGAACAGGACCCGGGCGACGCGGGACGCGTCCAAGTCGTATGCCTGGAGACGCAGCGGGTCGAGCAGTACCCGGATCTCGCGCTTCAACCCGCCGAGAATTTCGACTCCAGCCGTGCCTTCAACCGCGGTCAGTCTGTCGGCGAGCCAGTTGTCGGCCCAGTCGCGCAGCCAGACAAGACTGCGTTCGTCCGAGGCGACCGCCACCTCGAGCACGGGAAGCTGGGACGGGTCGGCCTTGAAGATGTAGGGCGGGTCAATGTCTGTCGGCAGGTTGCGTGTGGCGCGGTTCATCGCGGCCAGTACGTCCTGGTACGCCGCGTCGACCTTGGTACCGTAGCCGAAATTCACCAGCAGCGTGTACATCCCCTCGATGCTCGATGATTCGAGGTAGTCGAGATTGTCCACCGTCGCCATCGCGCGCTCGATCGGCTCGGCGATGTTGGTTTCGATTTCCTCGGGCGTGGCGCCGCGCCACCAGACTTGGACCCTGACCATCGGGTAGGTCAGGTCCGGCAGGTAGTTGATTGCGAGGGTCTGCAGGCTGAAGAACCCTACGGCGGCGACCGCGACCGCCAGCACGCCGATGGCCACCGGGTTACGGACGGATGTCTCGGTCAGTTTCACGGCTTGGCCGTCGGCGGCAGGTTTTTCCTGTCTTCCATGACCGTGACCCGCTGGCCGTCTTTCAGTGCTTCCTGGCCGTCGACGACGACCTTCTCGCCATCGGCGAGTCCGGACAGGATTTCGACCCCGTTTGCGGATTCGATTCCGACCTCGACGCTGCGCCGGTTGACCGTGCTGTCGGCGTGCACGAAGATGAAGGCCGAGCCGTCCGGTGCCGTGAGCAGCGCTTTTTCCGGTATGGTGATTGCGTCAACGGACCGATTCAGCGGTAGAGTTACGCGTGCGAACATGCCGGCTTGAATCCCGGGTGGCGGAGACGGGAGCGCGATTTCTACTGTGGCGGTCCGGGTCTGTTCCGCTACCAGGGGGTGGATGCGCTGAATGGTACCTTCCAGCGGGCGCCCGGGCATTGCGTCGAGCCTGACCTGGACCGCAGTGCCGACGAGGCAGGTAAACAGGTGCAGTTCCGACACCGGTACCTCGACGTGGAACCGGTCCGCGCTGTGGATTTCGTACAATCCCTGTCGTACCGTTACCACGTCACCGGGGTCAGCCAGGCGTCGCGCGACAACGCCCTCGACCGTGCTCACAACCGGTGCTTCCCGGTACGCGCCGAGCGCGAAGTCGAGCTGTTGCCGCGCCGTGAGCGTTTCCCCACCGTCCCGGCGTCGTTCTTCGAGTGCAAGCCGGGCGGCGTTGATGATGTCGTTGTGCACGAGCGGGCTGATAGTGGCCAGGACCTGCCCGGAGTTGACCCGTTCGCCTTCGCGGGCCAGCATGTTCGTGATCCTGCCTTCAACCGGAGCCGGCACGGCGGTCGAAACTTCTGGGCGGATGCTGCCGGGCAATTCTATCGTGGCTTCCAGCGTCTGTCGGGCTGCAGTCGTCACGCGGACTCTGGCCGCCGGTTGGCCCGAGCCGGCGGTCTCTTGGCGGCTGCGGCAGGAAACCGGTAGTAACGCCGCAGCCGTGGCCGTCAGCAAGAGCATCTTCAGACGGCAGGAACGAGTAGTGGTCGTCATGGTTCGATTCCTTGTTTTTGAACACAGAAACGCGTTGCATCTACCTGGCTGGCAACTGGATGTTTCACGGGTATTAGAGGATTCCCAAGAGGTGACGGGCGGTTACCACGAGGTCAGCCTGCTGGACAAGCTGCCGGCTCAGCCGGAGCTGGCTTTCGAGCAGGGCGGTTCTCAACTGGAGCACATCCGTGCTGGTGCGGCGGCCGGCCAGGTATTCAGCCAGCGCCATGTCCAGGTTCAGCCGGGCCAGCTCCGTCGCGCGGCGCAGGGAGGCGACCTGTTCATTGGCGGCCGCAATGCTGCCGAGAGTGTTCTGAATACGAACGTGAAGGCCCGAGCGGTAGTAGCCGGCATCGGATTCGGTCGACCGACGCCGCAGTTCCGCGGCCCTGACCGCGCTGGCCGTGCGCAGGCCGTCAAAGAGCGGGACGTTTGCGACAACCCCGGCGCCGTAGCGTTTGTTGTCATCGAAAGTAAAACCTGCGTTCCAGAATTCCCAGCCGTACCAGGCCTGCAATGCCAGGCTCGGCATCTGTGCCGAGCGTGCCGCGGTGATCGCGGCGCGGGACTGGTCAAGCTGGGCGGCCCAGGCTTTGAGCAACGGGTGGTTCTTGTCCCCCAGGACCAGTGCCGAGTCAGGGAGGAAACCCGGTTTGGTTTCCGCTATCGAGTCGGCGGGCAGGAGCTCAGCTCTGAAGGAGATTCCGGCCAGTTGACAGAGGTTGAGTACGGTTGCGGAGCGGTCGGCGCGCGTGCTGTTGATGCGGCTCTCGATTTCCAAGAGCATCGCCTCGTGGCGTCCCTCTTCGACCGAGGAAATCCTGCCGGCCCGGGCGAGCAGGCGCGTTAGGTCCAGTTGTGCTTCGATACCGGCCAGATTTTCCTCGAGGACCGACAGTTCGACGTCGAGCAACTGCAGGCGGTGATAGCGCAGGGCGATTTCCAGCTTGAGGTCAAGGCGGGCCTGGGCCAGCAGGGCGTCGCTCCGGCTCAACTTCGCCTGAAGCAGGTGGAGTTGTGCCGAGCGCCGGCCGCCGTCGTAGATGTTCTGGCGCAGGTTGAAAGAGCCAAGCATGTCGTGGGGCTGGTTGCCGACAAATGGTACTTTGGTGCTGGGGATTATATCGAGATAGGAGTAGCCGGCCTGGGCTGAAAGTTCGGGAAAGTAGCTGCCGTAATGACCCCGGAGCTCGGTGGAATCGGCCGAGAGTACCTGACCACGGGCAAGCAGTCCTTCGTTGTGTGCGAGGCCGGATTCCCAGAGGTCCGCCATCGAGACGACCATGGTATCTCCGGCATGCGCAAGGCCGGCGAGCAGCACAGCGACTGCGAATATCGATAGCCGCAAGCGGGTCGTACCATGTCTGCATCTCGGAAGCAAGGCGAGCGCGGTCACGCCCGCAAGCAGTATGAGGTCAAGGGTTGATTCCATAAGCACTCCTGTGCCGTCGGGCCTGCGGCCGCGTATGCTCCACGCCGCGCGATGCCGTCGACTACGGCTCGCCGGCCAGCTTTCGCGTCATTGAGATGGACACGCGCCCCGTGCGGTTCCTGCGGGTGAATATCCAGAAGCTGCCGGGATGTTAAGAGATGGTTGCAGATAAACTGAGTCTAGGAGTTTGAGGCGGACTTTCAAGGGAAATGTGAATCCCTGAATCCGACATCGAACCGCCAAGCCCGTCGAGGTATCGTACTGCGGTACGAATGTCAACCTTGGCGTTCACTCTGCTTCGGGCGCTGGTTCTATCGCGGTTTAGGGGCGAATGAAGAACGCGCTTCAGTTGCCCGACGGCACCGTAAGTCCCTCGTCGCGTCAGCTCACCTGCCGCCGAGCAGCTTCTTCAGCTCGTCCTTTGACGGGACCTTGCCCTGGCTCACGACCTTGCCGTCAATGACAAGGCCCGGTGTCATAAAGATGCCCATTGAGGCGAAGAGCTTCAGGTCCTTCACGTGTTCGATGTCCGCGGCAATGTTCAGCTCGGCAAGCGTGTCAATGACGCGCTTCTCAAGCTCCTGGCAACGGGCACAGCCTATGCCGAGAATCTTGACTACCATTGTTACTCCTTTGTCTTTGAAAGGCCCAGGTCGGTGAGCAGCTTCGATACTTCGGCCTTGATGATGTCCCGCACTCGGCGGAACTCAGCAATGTCCTTGCCGTGCGGGTCGGGTATCTCCCACTTCACTTCCTTTGCACCAGGCAGAAACGGGCAGACGACTTCACAGCCCATCGTTACGAGATAGCCATACTTGAGGTCCGGCAGGTCCTTGAATCCCTGGGGTCGGGCAGCGGAGATGTCGATGCCGACCTCCTGCATTACGGCGACCGAGTTGGGCTGAACCATCGCGGCCGGACTGGACCCAGCCGAGGCGCATTCGACATCCCGGCCAAACTCGCGGCAGTATGCCTCGGCCATCTGGCTGCGCGCCGAGTTGCCGACGCACGCGAAGAGGATGCGAATCACGCCAGTGTCCCGTAGATCAGACCGACAAAGGTTGAGAGGACGACGACGAGCAGGATGTAGGTGAACGCGCGCTTCGGGCCAATGGTGCGGGTTATGACAATCATCGAGGGCAGGGAAAGGGCCGGGCCGGATAGGAGCAGTGCAAGCGCCGGCCCTTTTCCCATGCCGGAACCGAGAAGGCCCTGGATGATGGGGATTTCGGTCAGCGTGGCGAAGTACATGAGGGCTCCCGAGACCGAGGCGAAGAAGTTGGACCAAAGCGAGTTGCCTCCGACCAGACCGGATATGGCCGAATCCGGGATGATGCCCGCGTTCAGGCCCGGCCGGCCGAGCAGGAATCCGGCGACGAACACGCCGCCGAAGAGCAGAGGCATAATCTGCTTGGCGAAGGTCCAGGTCGATGCCACCCAGTCCTTCATCTCCTGCCGGTTGAACCAGCGCCAGAGCATCAGGGCGAGGCCAAGCAGGGATGCTCCGGCCAGGTACCAGTGAACCGAGTAGACCGCATTGTAGAAGCCGATTGGTTCCTTCGGCTTGCCCCAGGTCAGGAAGATGAGCGCGAGAATCATTGCGGCGAAGTAGAGGATGTTCTGCCAGAGCCGGCGGCCGCCCTTCGTGGCCTCAAGGTTGAAGCCGGCCTGGGATTCGGCCCGCTGCCTCTCCGATTTCATAAAGATGAAGGCCATGAGCAGGCCGATGATAACGGAGAAGATGACGGCGCCAATGGCGCGCGCGGCACCGAGTTCCAGTCCGAGCACTCGACCGGTCATCAAGATGGCTAGTACGTTGATGGCCGGGCCCGAGTAAAGGAAGGTCGAGGCGACCCCCAGCCCGGCGCCGGCGTAGTAGATACCCATGAACATCGGCAGGACGGTGCAGGAGCAGACCGCAAGAATCGCGCCCGAAACCGAGGCGATGGAGTAGGCCAGCGCCTTGTTCGACTTCGGGCCGAAGTACTTGAGGACGGCTTCTTTGGAGATGAAGTTCTGGATTGCGCCGGCGATGAAGAAGGCTGGCACGAGGCAGAGGAGAACGTGGAGCCGGGCGTATTCCTGCAGCATCTGGAAGCCCTCGAGCAGGGCGCCCTGAATCCGTGCCCCGCCGAGCGGCACGAAGTAGAAGAACAGGAAGACGGCGAGGATGACGATGAACTTGTAGTGTTCTTTCATGCTACCGAGTCTCCGGCCGGCGACACGCGCCGGCCCTCAGTACCCTCAGGTCAGGCATTCGGTTGCCGGGGCCGGTTTGACCGCCCCGGTTATGATTGGCATCCCGAACTCGCGGAACCTCGCTTCTATCGAGTCACGCGGGTAGACGCCGATGTGCCTGAACAGCTCTTTGCCGGCGGCGTCGATGAAGACCTGCGTTGGGATCGTCACAATCTTGAACTGCTTCGTCAGTTCCTTGTCCTCGTAGACATTGATGATCCGGATGTCAACCTTGCCTTTGTAGTCCGCGATCATCGGGTTGAGGATTTGCTTCATCGTCTTGCAGGGTATGCAGTTCTCGGAGCCGAAGTCCCACATCTTCGGCAATTCCCCGGGGTTCTCCGTGACTTTCTCTGGTTCCGGCCGCGGGTCCCGAGGCCGCGGCGCTTCCCTATTGACCAACTCGGGTTGTTCTGAGCCGGGCTGGATAACGGCCGCTGCGGCCGTATCCAGTACCGTGTCACAGATGGCCCCGGCTTGAGCCGTGGTATCAGCAGCGGGTGTAACCGTCGCCTTGGCACCGCCGCCGCAGCCGGGCGCCAGCATCAGGGCGAGGCCGGCCACCATCACGGTCAGAAGCAGTCGTCTCAGCATCACATTCAACTCCTATCGTTTGAAGATGTCATACAGGAAATACGCGGCCACGAGCAGGAGCAGCACGCCCGAGGCCTTCTTGAGAATGGTCGAGGCCTTCTTCAGGCCCTTGGAGTTCACCATTGCTTCGGCGATTCCCATCGAACTCCCGGCAGCCAGCACGAGCACCGAGTGGCCGAGCGCATAGGTGAAGAGCAGCAGCCCGCCGTACACTACGTTACCCTTTGACGCAACGTAGGACAGGAGCACGGCGAGCACGGGCATCGCGCAGGGCGTGGCGATGACACCGGTCAGCGCGCCGAGCAGGAACGCGCCGACGATGCCGCCCGCCTTTGGTGCGAAGCCGCGCGGCATCGGTATCTCGAAGTTGGGGAAGAAGAGGATCTGTCCACCCATCACAACGCAGACGACGATAATGAGGATAGGCCAGAATCTGGAAGTCGTGCCAAAGAGCGTGCCGGCGAGGCTGGCGACCATGCCGAGCACGGTGAACGCGGCGGCGATG
>JAFGRF010000284.1 GCA_016935295.1 Caldifarciminota bacterium
AGTCATCTCCCACATGTAGAGATACATCTTCCCGCGCGGGACGTTCCAGTAGGCAACGTAGAACTCGGGCTTCCCGCCACCATCGATGTCGTTGGTCATGAAAACGTCCGCCCCGTTCGGCTGCCCGACCGTGTCCTGATACACGACCTCGTACTGATTGTCGCCCGTGCACTCCCAGACCGATACGATACCGGAACTGCTGAGAGACGCGGTCACGAAGTTCATGCGCCCATCTCTGTCGAAGTCGCCGAAGGCGAATCGCCAGCCGCCGTGCCCCGACCCGGAGTAGACGAGTTCGTTCTGGTTGTCACCGGCGTTCTCCCATAACCGAACGGCAGACAGGAGGATTTCCCTATGCCCATCTTGGTCGAGGTCGGGCGGGTAGTAGACCGGCTGTGGGATGGCCATATTCTCGGCGTAACGGTAGTACCAAGTCAGCGAGCACGGATAGCTGAAGCTGTCAGGACTCTCGATGGTAATGACGGCATCGTAGAACTTGTCAGGGTCAGACGAGTCGGGCTCAACCGTGATGCACACAATGTCGGTCAGGCCATCACCGTCGATGTCACCCGCCGCGAAGGGAATGGCGTTGCCGGTCGTGATGCCAGGCGGCTCCGGGTACTCCCCGGTGTCCGCGAAGACGAGCGAGAACCGGTTCCAGTCTTGATGCTCCCAGACTTCGTTCCGAAGCGGGTTGCTGGGCTGAGTCGTTCCAGCGTGAAAGATGAGTTCGGGCAACGAGTCGTGGTCACTATCGCAGCAGGAGATCCTACCCCCAGAGACCAAGTATGGGCCAGACGGAATCTGAGCGATGCGCCTCATGCTCGTAACGCCGAGCAGCACCGTCCAGCCCCCGAGGACAAAGAGGAGTTGACGCAACATGTTGACAGGCGGGGAGGCGGTATCCGCCTCCCCGCCTGCACTATTCTACCTGACCAGCGTCAGACGTCCAGTCGAGAATCTGCCGTTGGCACAGAACCGCACGAAGTATACGCCGGAAGGTACTACTCGGCCGCGGCCGTCAGTGCCGTCCATCCTTCATTGTCCGGCAAGCGAAGGGGCGGGCATTGGCCCGCCCCTCGTAGGCTTTGGGTACAGGCACTGTTTTCCTCGACGGAAAGCAGTGCCAGTCCCTGTTGCTACTCGGTGACGACCAGCTTCTGCTGCCTGGTCCCGGCCGGGGTAGACAGCTTGCAGAAGTAAACGCCCCTGGCAACCCGCCTGCCGTCGGCAGCGCGTCCGTCCCACGTAACTGAGTAAGAACCAGCGTCCGCGTAGCGGCTGACCAGGTCGCGGACGACCCTGCCCGCGGCATCATAGACCTTGATGCCGATTCGTCCGGCAGCAGGCACGGCGTACTCAATCGCGGCCCGCGAACGGAGCGGACTGGGCCGGACGCTCAGCGCCAGCCCGGTGGGTACCGCGTCCGAACCGCTCGACTCCCAGACTCCGGCAGCGAACGGCGGGTCGGTTGTGTAGAGGATAGCCCTTTCCGGTGCGAGCGGGGCGCAGGCCCGATGGTAGTCGCCTTTGTAGAAGGCCTGGACCGCAACACTCTCGTCCGGGTCCTCTAAACCGACCGTTGAACCGGCGTAGCCGTTAGCGGTCATGTGCTGAACCAGTATGGCGTTGTCCCCAGAGTAGGTGGCAACCGTAGTGTCCGAGAAAACGACCTCGAACTTGTCGCGCGTTGTGTTCGTGCGGTAGCGGACGCTATCGTACTCGACTATGAACCGGTGGTTGGCCGTATCGTGGTAGTAGTAGACCTGACCGGCACCACTGTCGCCGACCACCGGGTACAGGTCTGTCCAGTTTGCGCAGACCATGCCCGGCGGGTTGTCCTGGTCGGGCAACTCGACGTTCTCGGCGTTCGCGTATCGGCGGTTGCCCGGACAAATCCAGCCGTCGGCCGAAACCGAGAGCTGCGTGAACTCCTGGCCATAGAACTTGAGCGGGCCGAAGCCGGCCGGCAGCGTCACCATGACCACGGAGTTGTGGTGCACGAAGGTTATCGGCGTCCCGACGGTGTTCACCTCGACCCAATCATAGCTCGGGTGCGCCGGGTAGAGCGTATCGGTGTCGTCATAGGCGTAGTAGAGCGCGGGCATGCGCGGGCCGTCCGGTATCGGGTCGCTTGCCTGTAGCTGGCCGACCGTCAATATGAACGGCTCGGACTTGGTGTAGCCGCCGTCCGCGTAGCAGTAGAGCGTGCAGGGTATCGGCGTCTCCGGAAAGACCGTGCCGGCGGCATGGACGGTGAACAGGTCTGTGGCATTGCTGGCGCTGTCGCTGCTGGGAATGAGCCCGAAGGTCGCGGTCGAATCAACGACCGTGACCCGCGCGTCGCCGGACCTGAGCACGGCATGGCAGCTGTATCCGTGCCCGGTGCCGGAGTTGCCGAGCGTAACCATCAGGTCGGCAGTCTCGCCCGGGTCAAACACGCCGTTGTTGTTGCCACCGTGGGCCGAGTCAACCACAGTCACGCCCTGCCTGGCCAGCACCGGTGCGCTGACCACGAGCGTAGCCGGGGAAACCCAGTTCGAGTCGAGGGCATCGGTGCAGTAGAGCG
>JAFGRF010000285.1 GCA_016935295.1 Caldifarciminota bacterium
CGAAAGCTGGAACTTCGACGTCGGCTGGAACTTCCACCGGGTCATGGGCTGGCTCTCGTGGTACGGCCCGACCCGGTTCCTCCAGAAACTCCTTTTCCATACACCAATTGTCTACTTCCCGATATTCGTTTCCGAGACGTACCACGACCGCATCCGCTGGCCGCTCAAGGAGCGCCGGGTCTACGAACGCTGGCGGCAGGAAACCGGGTGGGGCCGGCTTTTCACCGAGTACCAGCAGAAAGGATGCATGCTGATCTAGGAGCAGGCGAAGTCAGATGTCAGAAGCCATAAGCGAGAAGTCAGAAGTGAAGAGAGCCGGTAAGTACACCATCCGTCGGGCGACCGCGCGCGACCTGCCCGAGCTGAAGCGGATGCGCGTCGCCTTGCAGGACCTGCTCATCGGCCGGGACCCGCGCGTCTGGCGGCTGAGCCCGGAGCTCATCGACGGCCTGGAGGAGTTCTACTCCAAGATACTGGAGAAAGACCAGAACCGCATCTTTGTCGCAGTCGGGCCTGATGCGCAGCCCGTGGCGATGCTCGTCGTGCGCATCCTCGACAACTCGAACCTGGACCCGGTACGCTTCGGCCGCATCGACGACGCCTGGGTGGACCCGGAGTGGCGCGAGCGGGGAATCATGACCGGCCTGACCCACGCCGCGGCCAGGTTCCTTGCCGAACGACGGGTGACGATGGTGATGCTTGACTGGGCGAACAACAACCCGCCCAGCGGAACCTGCTGGCAGAAGCTCGGTTTCGCCCCCCTGATGACGATGGGCTTTGCCAGCCCGAGTGAAATTCTGTCCCGAAAGGAATGATGACTATGGGTTACGACCTTCCGCCCCAGCTTGAGGAGTTGCGCGGGTTCCTGCCGGAACTCGTTGCCGAGGCGGAGAAGAAGGCACCGTACGCATCTGCGCTCGTTACGCAGTCCGCCGGCGAGACAGTTTCAAAGACCCCGGCCGACGAGCGGACCAACCCCGTTCCGCCGCGACCCGGCATCCGTATCTCGGCCTGGGACGGTATGACCTTCCTCTCCGCGTCCACCAGCCGCATCGGCGACCGCGATTACCTGATTCGGCTGACACGCGACCTGGTTCAGTCAATCGTGGTCAAACAGGGCCCGATGCCTGACCCGGGCGAGAACCTCGACCGCCACTTCCGGAGCGAGTTCAAAGAGGACCCGGCCAAGGTAACCGCCCGGGAACGGCAGACGGTCTGCCGTCACGCGTTCGAGAAACTGGCCGCGTTCGACAAGCGGATCGTCGCCCCGCGCGCGGTCTACGTCTACGAACGCGAGTACCGTCTCTTCTGCAGCCGGACCCGATTGCTCTCCTCCGACGTCACCAACGTCGGCCTCTACCTCGTGCCCGTTGCTTCCGACGGCAAGAAACAAGCAATGAACTTCAAGGGTTCGCTAGCCCCGGGCCATGAGGCCGTGCACATCACTGATGAGACTATCCGCGAAACCGCAGACCTAGCGGTGCAGTACCTGTCCGCGGGCAAAATCCCGGCCGGTGAGTACCGCGTCATCCTCGACCCCGACCTCACCGGCACCCTGGCCCACGAGTCGTTCGGCCACGGCTGCGAAGTGGACGCCCTGATGCGGGGCGCGGCCCGCGCCGCGCTCTACATCGGCAAGCGCGTCGGGTCAGACCTCGTGAATATCGTCGACTTCGGCGGCCTGCCCGGCCGGCACGGCTCGATATTCTTCTCGGACGACGGTGTACTGGCCGAGGAACCGGCCGTGCTCGTGAAAGACGGCATACTGCAGCCGACCCTGATGACCGACCTCTATTCCTACCTCCACATGCGCGAACGGCTGCCCGGACTCAAGCTCTCCGCCAACGGGCGCCTCCAAACCTACGACCATCCCATCTACGCGCGGATGACCAACACCTACTTCCTGCCGCTCGAGAAAGAGAAGGGCGGCAAGACGAAGGAGGAACTGATTGCCGATTCGGGCGACGCCATCCTCATCGAGCAACTGACCAGTGGCATGGAGGATCCGCTCGGCTGGGGCGTGCAACTCCAGGCACTGCGCGGTCGCGAAATCAAAGCCGGCAAGCTAACCGGCAAGCTCTACTACCAGGTCGGCCTGACCGGCTATGTGCCCGACGTGCTCGCCAGCGTCGACGGAATCACAAACGAGCTCGATGTCAGCTCGGGCGGGACCTGCGGCAAGGGCCACAAGGAATACGTCCGCGTATCCTCGGGCGGCCCCTATGTCCGGTGCCGCATGAAGCTGGGGTGAAACATGGACTTCAACAAGATCAAGTCAATCGTAGCCGGGGCCGCAATGGCCCTGCCCGCCGAGCGCGGCCTGGACGTTGCTGGCTGGTCGCTGCGCCGGATCGAGACCGACGCGACCACGGTCATCCGCCTGCCCGGCATCTATACGACCAGGGAAGGCAAATTCCTGCGTCAACCCAATCCGCAGCCGCGCGAGGTCATCATGTCTCCGAGCGAGGAAATCTGGGTGAAGGTGTACGGCCGGCACAAGGCCGACGGCAGCGAGTACATGGGCGAGGCAATCGACCAGTTCCTGTCCGACGACGAGGCGGCCGTGAAAGCCACGCTCGTCACGCTGGCGCAGGCCGCCTGTACCCAGCCCAACAGACCCTATCCGGCAAGCGAGGCCGGCGCGGAGTTCCCCCAGGTCGAGCTCGCCGACCACGAAATCCACGAACTCTCCTACGGCGCGTTGCTCGGCCGCGTGCAGCGGTTCTCGGATGCCCTGCTGAACGCCGCGTCCGGCGAGTTCGGTATCGAAGTCTCGAACCTCGAAGTATTTGTCAAACGGCTGCGCACCCGCATCGAGACGAGTTCCGGGATAGCGCTTGAATACGGGTCAACGCGCACCGACGCCGAGGTCTGCTTCATTGCCCGGTTCGGTGACAACGTGGCGGAGCACACGGCCCGCCCCCACGCACGGCGGCTCCGCGACCTTGACCCCCAGAATCTGGTCCTGACCGGTGCGGTGCACGCGCGCGGCATCGCTCAGGCCGGCCCGGCTCCGCAGCACACGGGCCCGGTGGTGCTCACCGGTGCGGCCGCGCACGACTTCATGAAGCTCGAGTACCAGCCGCTTTCCTGGCACTGCTCCGGCAAGGCGGTTTACGAAAAGATGTCGCGCTACCAGAAGGACAAACCGGCATCCGGCGACAAACCGCTGGTCGGCGACCCGGTGACGCTCTTCTCCGACCCGCTCGTAGCGTTCGGCCCGGACTCGCACATCGAAGGTGACGCCGTGCCCGCCCGCCGCATCTGCCTGCTCAAAGACGGCTGCTACGACGAAGTCCTCGGCGGACTGCGCTACTACCACTATCTCGGACTGCTGGAGCAGGGCGCCAGGCCGTCCGGCCCGGTCGGCAATACGGTTGTACCCACGGGAACGCACCGGACTGCGGAACTCCTCGGCCCCGGCCGCACGATAGTCGTGCGGTCCTTCTCCGACTTCCACACCGACCCGACCTCGGGCGACTTCGCCTCCGAGATCCGGCTGGGTGAAATCCGGGAAGACGGCTCGAACAAGCCGTTCAAAGGCGGGCTGCTCATCGGCAACTGGTTCGACGCCCTGGCCGACATCAAGCTGTCGCGAGAGACGGTGGCGCAGGACGGCTACTACGGCCCGGCCATCATCCGCGTCGGCAGCCTGCAAATCGCCGGCTAGCTGCGTCCTGGCCCTGGCACTCGCGGCAGCCAGCGCCGGGTCTGCCGCCGCGAGAATCAGCCGTGCGTCCGCGGCCCGCTACTGCTCCACCCAGCCCTTGTCCTTGTCGTAGCGGTAGGTTCCGTTCCGGGCAGGAATGACCTTGCCCTCCTCACCCTTCACCTCTTCCCAGTCGGTCTTGGTGCTATGCCACATCGTTTTCTGGATTCTCGAGAAGAAGTACTTGCACTCCTTCACCGGCTCGGGCACCCAGCCCTTCGCCCCACCGACCCAGTGGAACATACCATTGTAGGCTCTCAGGTA
>JAFGRF010000034.1 GCA_016935295.1 Caldifarciminota bacterium
CCGGGAGCCGGCCACCGTTTCAGCTCCGGATCGATACCGCCGACTTGACTTGGCTGGCACAGCCGAATATGCTCAGCACGGTGCACAAGCGTCGACCGCGTTCCCTCTCGGTTGCCTCGCAAGCCGCCAGGCACCCGCCGCCAGGACCCCTGTTGGCGGCTGTCGGCTTGGTCATCACGTCGCGGGTTGCATATCACATCGCGGGAGTCCGGTTCGACGCTTCCTCCCTGCCGTGGTTCTGGCAATACATCGACCCGGCACTGCTCAAGGCGAACTTCACGCAAAGCCTCTGGTACCTTCACAGCCAGCCGCCGGGTTTCAACTTCTTCCTCGGGGCCGTCATTGCCCTCTTTCCCGGTCACGAGCCTGTCGTCTTCGCCATCAGTTACCTGCTTGCCGGCCTGATACTTACGGCCGCCCTCTACCTGCTGTTCGATGAGCTGGAGTTGCCGGCCGCGCTCAGCGCGGCGCTGTCCGCGATCTACGTTGCCAGCCCGGCCTGCGTTCTCTACGAGAACTGGCTGTTCTACACATATCCGACAACCGTCCTGCTGCTGCTGGGCGCACTCTTCTGGCAGAGGTTTGCACGACGAGGCCGGTTCCTCGACGCGCTGCTGCTGTTCGTCTGCGCCGGCCTGCTTGCCTTGACCTGGAGCCTCTTTCACCTCGCCTGGCTGCTTGGTCTGGCACTCGCACTCCTGCTCTTCCGGCGCCGCGATTGGCGCAAGGTGTTGGCGGCCGCTGCGGTACCCGTGCTCATCGTCGTACTCTGGTACGGCAAAAACCTCGCTCAGGTCGGCGAGTTCACCGGCAGCACTTGGTTCGGCATGAACCTGTCGAAGATGACCAACAGCATGCTGGCCATACCCGAACGCAGGTCGTTGTACGACAGCGGCAGGATCTCAGCGGTCTCAGAAGTCCCACCGTTCAGCGAGCCAGACAAGTACAGCGGCCTGGTATCGAAGCCGGAACCGACCGGCATCCCGGTCCTCGACCAGGAGATGAAGCCTTCCGACGTCCCCAACTTCAACAACTCCCTCTACGTCTCCGTATCCCGGCAGTACGGCCGCGATGCCCTTCGCATTATCGCCACGCGGCCGGCTGCCTATCTCCGCGGGCTCGCCGAGTCTTATCTACTCTACTTCCTTCCCACCAGTGCGTACGCCTTCCTCGGCAGCAACGCCGCACACATCAAAGGCCTTGCCCGCTTCGCGAGCTTCCTCAGCGGGCGTTTCACCAACCGCTTCGCACCCGGCCTGCGCCTGACCCGTCCCGGCCGGTACTACCTGCAGGGGTTTCTCAACACGGCGTGGTTTCTCATCGTCGCCTACCTCCTCGTTCTCACCCTGGGTGCGGTCCTCTTTATCCGCCCTTTGTCCTCGAGCCTCCGGCCCTCTTCGGTCTTCTTCCTCTGGTTCAACGTCGTCTGGATGACGCTCGTCGCCAACGCCCTCGAAGTCGGCGAGAACAACCGTTTCCGGTTCGTCACCGACCCGCTGGTCTTCGCGTTCCTCGCCGCCCTGGCGTCAGGCTGGGTCCTGCGGCGCCGACGGCGGCTGCAATCCGCAAAGCGTCAATGAGGTATCCATGAACATACTGTCGACCGTGCCGCCGATTGCCCTGCTGGTCGCGGGTCTCATCGTCTGCTTCTTCGGCTATCGGCTCCTCCGTGTCACCCTCGGCCTGGCCGGGTTCGGTGTGGGGCTTGCGCTCGGACTGGCCATCGGGGGGCTCGTGCCGCAGGCAAGCCAGGCCCTGACAATAGCCGTGGCCATCGTCTGCGGAATACTCGGCGCGCTTGCCGCAGCCCTGCTCTACAAAGTCGGTGTCTTCCTGCTCGGCGCGGTCGCGGGTGCGTTGGCTGCAGGCATCCTCGTCGTCGCCACCGGCTGGCCCTATCCGCTCCTCATTCGCATCGGCGGTGCCATCGTCGGCGGCATCCTGACCCTGCTCATCGAACGGCCGCTGGTCTCCATCCTGTCGGCCTTCGCCGGTGGTTGGGCAGTCGTGTACGGGACATTCCAGCTGCTGGGCTGGCGTCACGACGTATTCGGCGGGAAGATCTCGGTCAGCTATGTCATCACGGTAGCCTGCTGGCTTGTCCTCGCTCTGGTCGGAGCCGGAGTGCAACTGCAGTCGGGCAGGCGGCGCCGAGACAAACAGCGCCCGTCGCCCCGGTCTTCGTAGCCCCAACGCGTCCGGTTTGACACCAGCTTCCGCGTCCGGATAATCTCACGTCGCACCACACCGAAGGGAGCAAGCCTGATGACTGGAAGATTCCTGAGCCTGGGTGCGCTGGTCCTGCTCGCCGCGGCAACCGTGGGCTGCTTCAACGCCACAACGATGCAGCAGATGCAGGAAGCGAACCAGACCTACAGCATATCGTCGGCCTTCAAGCTCGACCGGAACTGGCGGCTCGCCGTCCTGCCCCCGCAGAACGGTGACGAGGAGCTGCCGGGGCTCTACGACCGCGCCGGTCTCCTGCTGATGAGAACCGGCTGCTTCACGCTCATCGACCGGGCCGAGGTCGAACGGATCCTGCGGGAGCAACGGTCGGGCGGGCCTCGTCTCGTGGACCCGCACGACATGCGCCGGCTCGGCAGGCAGATGGACGCCGAGGCGGTCTTGACCGTCAACGTGACCGAGCTGAAGCACGACGGCTTCTTCGAGGACAACCCGGAACAGCGCGACGCCCGTCTCTTCGTAAAGATCATCTCGGTCAAGACCGCGGAAGCGCTGTACTACGCCGAGGGGCATGGCTCTAGCTTCGAGGGGGCCGACGCGGCGCTGAACGATGCGCTGGCAATGGCGCTGGGGCCTCTCCTCCGGATCGCGAAGGGCTAGCACCTCAAACCGATGAACCGGCAGTCCGGCCGCAGGAGCCTGGGATTCCTGGTCGCGTGTCTCCTGTTGCTGGTTCCTGCCGGCTGTGTGACGAAGACGACCGTTGTCCCGGCCGTGGCCGGGCCGGTCGAGCCGCCGCCCGCAGTCAACGCTCCGTTCAAACCGCCGTCGCCGCTCGGCCCGATATTCGCTCCGGGCGAGGTCCGTGAACTCGTGCCCGGCGGGGCGATCGACTGGTCGGGCAAGGCGGTCCGGGCGCGCGGGGCCGGCGTGCTCGACCCGGGCAATTCCAACCGCGACGTGGCGCGGCAGATGGCCGAACGGGCCGCGACCGTTGTCGCCCGCCGCAACCTGTTCGAGATCGTCAAAGGTGTCAGGGTCGACTCTGATACCAGGGTCCATGACCTGATGGCTTCATACGACTCCGTGTACCGGCGCATCGAGGTGGTCGTCAAAGGCGCACGGCTTCATGGACCGGCCCGCTACGACTCAGTCGCTGGAATCGTCGAGGTCGAAATGGAGTGCGACCTCTACGGCGAAAGCGGAGTTGAAGGCGCGGTGGCGCCATTGCCGGCCGCCGCGCCGCAGCCGGAAGAGAACGCCGCGGCCGATCTCTCCCCGGCAGCGCAGGAATTCCTGAGCCATTACTCCGCCCTCGTGCTCGACGGTGCCAGCGCGGGCCTCAAGCCGGCGCTGTTTCCCAAGCTCTACGACGACGGCGCGTTGCTGCTAGATCCGCAAGAACTGGTAGATGCCGGTACGCCTGGGGCTCACACGGTGCAGTACGTGGGTGAGTTCGACCGGATTCTCGGGCGTCCCGACCTTGGACAGCCGCTGACGCTCAGAGTCAGAGAGGCACACGGAAAGTCCGGCTCAGACGCCGTGCTCGGTCGGGCTGACGCGGGCCTGCTGCGCGAAATGCCTGCCGTCCTCGAATTCCTGCTCGGCAGGGGCCGCATCATCATCAAGACAACGCTGTAACGACAATCCAGAACCGAACGGCTTGCCCGCCGGAGACACACCAGCAGGGGCGTCAACGGCTGCGACTATTTGGGTTCGGTGGTGTAGAGCCGAAGCTCGTCGGTGACGACCAGCAGTTCGATGTTGCCGCCCGGAATCACATCTCCCAGGGTCACGTCCTGACAACGCACCGGCAGCTCGATCTCCTGCCGTAGCTTCAGGTCACCGGCCAGGATGAGCAGGCCGCACGAGTCAAAGGTCGACGGGTAGAACAGCGGGTCTCTGCATATCATCCGCTTCAGGCACCGGGACAGGACCAACTCGTACTTCCCATCGCCGTCCAGGTCGCAGATACCATGCAGCCTGCACTCGCTTACCTCGCCGGAATCCCGGGCCACGCCGAGCGGGGCGCGCGCAGCCAGCTTGAGCCGGTTCGCCTCGAACCGGTAAAGCTGGACCTCGGCCTTCCGGCCGCAGGCCGCGACCGCCAGTTCCTGCCTGTCGTCGCCGTCCAGGTCGGCGCAGCCGACGGAGGCGTATGACACCGGCGACGAACCCGATTCCGGCGAATCGGCTCTCACCTCTCCGGTCACGCCGTCCAAGACTGCCAGTCTGCCAAAGTCATTCAGCCACGAGTACACGGCGACGAAGACCTCGTTCTTCCCGTCCTGATCCAGGTCGGCGACACCGGCCGTGCAGCCGATGAACCGATGCGCTCCGAACCCGCGCTGCCAGAGCAAAGTTCCGTCGTCGTGCAGAGCGACGCAGTAGCAGGAATCGTGGCCAAGGGACTGATTCGCGGCCGCAACGGGCTCCCCTCCGTAGGTCGTAAGGAGCAGCTCCTCTCGGCCGTCCGCATCCAGGTCGGCAACGGCCATCAGTTCGGGACGCGCCCCGAACTCGTAGCGCCACAGGAGCCGGCCGTCCGCGGCATCGCGGCACTCCAACACCCGGCCGAGCTGTGACGGTTCCGGCTCGGACCCGACATCGAGCGTCACAGTCCGCTGGTTGAGCCTGACCGCCAGCGGACCGGAGCCTGACCGCGACCGGCTTGATTCGGGCAGCAGCACCCAGCCAATGCTGTCGTCTGGAACGATTCGCGCTGTGTCAGACTGAATCAGTGACCAGTCAGTACCGCTCCGGGCCCGACCGGAAAGGGGCGCGCCCTCCCGGTTGAGGATCGCAGCCGGCGGCTCGCCGAGTGGCGACGTCACGATCTCCGGGTAGCCGTCACGGTCGAGGTCGAGCAGCAGCGGGCGATGCCCGGCGTGAGCTTGTCCCGGGACCGGCGCGGAAGCGGGCACGTCATACCACTCCGCCTCCCACACGCCGACGAACCGTTGCGCCGGATCGGGGCTGGTCCCGCTCCGGGCGAAGACAAAAGTGTTGAAACGGTTGGCCCCGGGCCAGACCCACGGCACGACCTCGCGGCGCGGCTGGCGGCATCCGTACAGCGCCAGACCGGCGAGCAGCACGAGTGAGAGCCTTCTGCAGGACAAGCTCATCGTGACCGAATGTAGCCTAGAATCGCCGACGTGTCAACCGTCGGCGGACTACCTGATGATCCGGCCGATCCGGTTGAGGCGGATGGCCCACGGCGAGATGATGATGCGGGCGATGTTCGGCGCCGCGTCCGACGAGAAATAGAGCACCAGCGGCTTGCCGCGCAGGTGGCGGATGGCGAGCGGGCCCCAGAACCGGCCGTCCTCGGAATAATCGCGGTTGTCGCCCATCGCCAGGATATGCTCCGGCGGCACTACCACCGGGCCGAACTGGTCGCGCACGTAGGGCGAGTATTCGGACTGATAGAACCGCCCCTCCTCCCATGCCTGCTGGAATACTGCTTGCGCGGGTGCAGGCTCGAAACCGGGCAGCGTCCGCGAATCCTTGTGTACAACGTGCGGCTCGTCCTGCCGGCGGCCGTTGACGTAGAGCTGCCTATCCCGGTACTCGACCGTGTCGCCGGCCACGGCGATGCAACGCTTGATGAAGTTGCGGGGCACGTACCACGTGAAGAAATGCGCCTGGTTGTCCCAGAACACCGGCAGCAACGGGAGCGAACGGGGAAACAGCCGCGTGTAGCGCTCCGGCGGCTGCGGATCGTCGGTGTCGACCGGGAAGCGGAACACGACAATGTCTCCGCGCTTCGGCCTCGATACCGGGATGATGGTCCTGTCGGTGAACGGCAGCTTCACGCCGTAGACGAACTTGTTCACCAGCATGAAATCGCCGATGAGGATCGTGTCGAGCATCGAACCGGTCGGTACCATGAACGCCTCAACCACGAACGACCGGATGAGCAGGACCGCGATGATGACCGGTGTCCAGTCGCGGCCGACGTTCCGCAGCCAGCGGATGCCGCTTTTCACCGCTCCATGCCTCTATCGGTTGTCAGCACAGACGGTCAGTATAGAAGGAGTAGGGGCAGAGTCAATTTGACGACCCGAGAAGAGGGGAATCCAGAGGTCAGAGGCCAGATACCAGAGTCTCGAAACCAGATCCCGGTCCGGCGCTAGCGGACGAGATGGCCGATGCGGTTGAGCCGGATCGCCCAGGGTGAAAGCACCATCTTCGGTATATTGATGGGATACCCGGCGGCGGACGTTGACATGTAGGTAACCAACGGTCTGCCGCGGACGTGGCGCAGCTCCAGCGGCCCGAAAAACCGTGCATCCTCGGAATTGTCGCGATTATCACCCATCACGAAGATGCAGCCCGGCGGGACCACGACCGGCCCGAACTGATCGCGGACGTAGGCCGACAGCTCGGTACGGAAGAAACTGCGATTCTCCCACGGCTTCTGATAGTCCTTCAATCCCTCCAGACCGGGAAACGTCCGCGCGTCGGCGTGCTGCACATAGGGCTCATCCTGCAGCTCGCCGTTGATGTAGAGCTGCTTGTCCCGGTACAGGACCGTGTCGCCGGCAACTGCTACGCAGCGTTTGACCAGCGCCAGCGGCGTGTACCACTGGAAGAAGCCCTTGGACTTGTTCCAGAACAAAGGCAGCAGCGGCAGCTTCGCGGGAAAGATGCGGCTTGCGCCCGGCGGCACATCCGGGTCCAGCGGGAAGCGGAAGATGACGATGTCCCCGCGCTTCGGGCTCGACACCGGAATGATGGTCTTATCGGTGAACGGCAACTTTGCCCCGTAGACGAACTTGTTCACCAGCATCATGTCGCCGATGAGAATCGTGTTGAGCATCGAGCCGGTCGGCACCATGAACGCCTCGACCACGAACGACCGGATGAGCAGGACGGCGACAATCACCGGGCCCCACTCGCTGACGAGGTTCTTCAGCCAGCGCATGCAGTTACTCTGACGCGGGACAGGAACCGGTGGTTGGCACTCGCAACGAAGGTGGGGTGGGGCTCATGCGGTGAACAACTCCTCCAGCGAGCGCCGGCTGAATTCCCGTCCCAGCCGCGCCGCGCCCGCCATTCCCTCATCCGGCCCGGAGTGAAGCTCGTCCCAGACCTCGGACCGCAGAGCCAGCCGCAGCATGCGGTCCGTCCCTCTTTGTGACTTTGTGTCTTTGTGGTGGACTCCGTCCCGGGCCCGCGTGAACTCGACGCGGCAGCCCTTGGCGCGCCGGTGGACTATATTACCCTTGCCCATGGTGCACCCGGAGCTGAACTGGACGCCGTCGACGAAGCACGTGTACGGCGTTCCTGCCGGGCAGAAGACCCGCGCCCTCAGGTCGAAGGGCGAGGCCGCCAGCTTCTTCCTCGCGTACGACCCGGCCTTCAAGCCCAGCACCAGCCACGGTCCGAGATGGCCGTGGAAGGCGGTTGCCTGACTGATGACTTTTGCGGGCAGAGCTTCGGTACGGCGTCGCCGTGCGCGGCTTGAGGACTTCTTCATTCCTCACTATACAACTACGGCCCGCTCGCGCAACATTTGACCGGGCAAAACGGGGACTGTCCCTTCGCAGGGCCCTGTGCGATTCCCAGGGACTGTCCCCGCTTTGCTCGCCTCGCGCGTAGCAGTTGACCACGCGCGAAGCTCGGTGATACTTGCAGTCGTGCTCTACCTGCTGCTCAAGGTCGCGTCTGCGGTCGGCATGGGGCTGGTACTCAAGCACGCCGACGCCCGCTCGCTCGACCGCATGCCCCTTATCCGGACCAACTACGCGGTCGCCGCCGTCCTTGCGTTCATTGCCTC
>JAFGRF010000286.1 GCA_016935295.1 Caldifarciminota bacterium
CCCGGCCCCCGTTCCCCTGCCCTGACCTCACCCCTGACCTCGGCCCCTGCCTCCTTCCGCTCCGGCCCCTATTCCCCTGCCCTGAACCCGACCCGAAACCCTGACCTGGCCTTGGGTATGAATGGAGACTGCACAGACTACTCTCTGAACCGGACCTGACCTGCCCTCGTCAGCGCGTGTGACTGGCCAAAAGCCCGCACGCGACTGCCTGAGCGCGGACCCAAGTCGAACTCCTCAACATATGATAGGCCAATCCGCCCGATTTTTCCAGAGGGAATGCAGCTTGACAGGCCGGTTGGGACACTTCGTTGACAACCCCACTGGCACGGCTATGCTGGCCTACCATGGGCATCAACCGTGACAAACCTGGCCGCTGGAAGACGGATATCATCAGGTCCGTGGACATGTACAACCGGTGGTTCATGGAACACGCGCCGGAGGCATTCAAGGGAGTCCGGGCTAAGACTGCCACTGATGTCGTAGAGGCCCTCGCGGCAACGAAGGGCCTGACTGCGGTCACGCCCAAGCTGCTCGCCGGTGCACCACAGATACTCCCGGCACTGCGCATGTCCACGTGCCCTCCGCTGGCCGTAGACCGTCTCATCGGGCTCGCGGGGGTGGACGGCAACTTGGTCAAGTCAATGGACAAGCTTGGTCGTATTCCACCGAAGATGAAGCCAACCGAGCTCAACAGGCAACTCGCTCGGATAGGCAACACGCTATCCCGACTGGCAGACCGTGACTTCTTGGTCTGGCTGGACCGCAGGAAGCCCGCCACCGTGGCAGAGACCGACCGCGCCGCAACTGTAATTGCAGATAGACTGTGCGGTTCACTCGCCAACCCGATAGTCCGTAATGCCCAAGAGACAAGACAACTCGAGAAGGTAGCCAAGTGGCTTCGCGATAGAGGCTATCGGCGCTGCCTGGACAGAGGCGCAAAGTTCGATTCGCTGAAACCCGGGACCTTCGCCGTGCATGTCAACGTTCCGGCGGCACTCGAAGGCACAAAGAAGGTCACGGTCTCGGTTGACGTGGCCATACAGCCATCCAAGACGAGCAGGAGAGTGCTCCCTATCCTTCTCGAAGCGAAGTCGGCTGGCGACTACACCAACGTCAACAAGCGCAGGAAAGAAGAAGCACAGAAGCACCGGCAACTTCTGGAGACATACGGAAGACGCGTCAAGTACATCCTGCTGCTCTGCGGGTATTTCGACAGCGGGTATCTGGGCTACGAAGCATCGGAAGGCATCGACTGGGTATGGGAACACAGAATCGACGATCTGGCAAAGCTGGGGCTGTAGTCCCGAACAGCAGTAGCAGGGACTTCGAAGCTCAGCGGGTCGAGCTGCAGCATCGCTTGGACTCGAAGAGCACACAGCAGGAGCGGAATCGCATGGGCCAGTTTGCCACTCCGCCGAAGCTCGCCCGCGATATCGCCGCCTCTGCGCTGTCCTTGCTGGGCCCCAACGAACGCATCAAGTACCTGGAGCCGGGCCTCGGCACCGGGGCTTTCTACTCTGCTCTCACCGGCCTGGTGGCTAGGCAGCGCGTGGAGACAGCGGTGGGATATGAAAAGGACCCACGCTACGCACGGGCTACTGCGAACCTCTGGCGCGACCGCGGTCTGGTAGTCAGGGAGGAGGACTTCACGACTGCGGCCCCACCCGGCGGCGACGCTTCGCGCTTCAATCTGGTAGTCTGCAACCCTCCCTACGTGCGACACCACTACATTACTCAGGCTGCCAAGCTGAACCTTCAGGCTAGATGCCGGCGTGCAGGCGGAGTGACCTTGTCCGGACTGACCGGCCTGTACGGCTACTTTCTGGTGCTTGCCCACGCGTGGATGTCGGAGAACGCCGTCGCCGCCTGGCTTGTGCCCAGTGAATTCATGGACGTTGGCTACGGTGCCGCCATCAGGGAGTACCTGCTCAAGAAGGTCACAGTGCTCCGGATTCACCGCTTTGACCCTGCTGACGTGCAGTTTGAAGACGCCCTTGTGTCATCTGCGGTGCTGTGGCTACGAAGGCGCTCACCTGAACCGAACCACCCCGTGGTGTTCACGCAGGGCGGCTCTCTCGATGAACCGCGCACGACAAGAGCAGTTCCCGCAGTCAAGCTGACGAGCGAAGCAAAGTGGACCAGATTCCCTCAACGCGGGGTCCGCACTGCCAGAGCCGGCTTCACACTGGGCGACCTCTTCGAAATCAAGCGGGGTATCGCCACGGGAAGCAACAAGTTCTTCATCCTCTCCGGCGAGCGCATCGAGGCGCTGCAATTGCCCATGGAGTGCTTCCGCCCGATACTCCCGGGGCCGAGATACCTCAAGGAAGATGTCGTACGCTCGGACGACGAGGGATGGCCTGTCGTCGAACCTCACCTGTTTCTGCTCGACTGCTCAGAAGACGAGAGCAAGTTGCGGAAGCGGCATCCAACCCTCTGGCGCTATTTGCAGACAGGCACTCCCGATGTCGCGACCCGGTATCTATGTCGGCACAGGGACCCTTGGTATACTCAGGAACTTAGAAGACCCGCACCCCTACTCTGCACCTACATTGGCCGCCGAGGCAAGAACGGCCGGCCGTTCCGCTTCATTCTCAATCACTCCTGCGCCACATCTCATAACGTGTACCTGATGCTCTACCCGAAGCCCGCACTGCGGGCTGCCATGGAGCATGATAGCGGCCTGCTTGAACGAATCTGGCAGAAGCTAAACTCTCTCTCAGCGGATACCTTGCTGCAAGAGGGACGAGTCTACGGTGGCGGGATGCACAAGCTGGAACCCAAGGAACTGGCAAAGGTCCCGATGCACGACGTGGTCGATGACCTACCTTCGGTCAGGCGCGCGGCCGAGAACGCGCTACCCCTGTTCGCGTCGAACGCCTGAACGGCCCTCCCCAGCCCCACTTTCTCGTCCAAAGAGCACCAAGAGGGCAGCTTTCGGGCGGCCAGCTTGACAGGCGACGGCTGCCCGATACGATGCGGGCAATGGTTACCTCGCCCTTGGCGGAGCTGCGCCTACGTAACTACCGGGCCTATCTTGACAGCGGCCTGATTCGCTTGGGAGGCGTGACCCCTATCACAGGACGCAACGACGCCGGCAAGTCAGGCCTGCTGCATGGCCTACAGAGGTTCTTTGACCTGCCGAGAAAGGGAGGGCTGAGCACCACCGAGGTTCATGGACAGGACTCGAGCGGCGAAGCCACAATCGAAGTCGCCTTCCATCCCGACGCCCTGAGCACCCAGGAAGTCCAGATTGACGCCAAGAACAAGGTCGAACTCGTCGGGGACCGCCTAGTGGACGAGCAAGGGCTGTTCCGGCTTCGCGTAACCTACACGTGCAGTCGTGTTGTCAAACAGGAAGCCTGCATCGAGGACGTTGACGACCCTGAGCTGTTCCCCTTGGCCACCAAGAACCACGACGAACTGCTGGGGCTGCTGGAGACCCGCGGTCTTCCGGCAGTCCGAGCCGGCAAGGAGACGAACCAGGCGAAGCGCAATGCCCTGCGTGACTACGCGCGACAGCAGGGAAAGAAAGACAAGGTCGATTGGGTCGACGTATCGGACATCGCAGACAAACTACGCAAGGTCCTCCCTGAGTTCGTGTTGTTCTCTGACGTTGCCAACTACGCAATAGGCGAAACTCCTGTACAGAATCAGTTCAAGGCCATCGTGGACAAGGCCTTTCAAGCCCATACAGGTGCTCAGCAGATTGAACTGGACATACGCGGCACCATCCAGCAGGAATTCAACAAGGTCTTCGAGAGACTGAAGACGCTTTCCGACACGGTCTCCTCGATAGAGGCAGAGCCGAAAGTGAGCTGGAAGAAGGCCGTCGACGGCATTGGACTGCAGTGGGGCGATGATGTTGGCCAGATGCTTCCCTACGAAATGCGGGGCGCAGGGGTGCGGCGGCTTTTCATGCTGGCATATTTCCAGTATCAGGCTGCTGCCTCGCTGGAGGACCCGAATGGCCCCAAGTACGTCTTCGCAGTTGAGGAACCCGAGGTACATCTGCACCCGAGTGCACAGCACACGCTAGTGGATGCGCTGAGAGAGCTCGCGGATGCCGGGCACTCAGTCATCTACACCACCCACTCCCCCGTATTCGTGTCTGAGGCCAGAATCGAAGATGTTGCGCTGGTGGTACGGGAGTCGGGCAAGGCCCGCGTGCAGCAGTCGCCAGAGGTCAACGTGGACCGGATTGCTGAAGAACTGGGTGTCGAAGCGTCGCATAGGCTTGTCGGCCGGAACTACGTTGTCCTTGTCGAAGGCCAAAGGGACGTACGCTTCTACGAAGCTGTTCTGGAGCTTCTGCACGCCGCGGGTGAGACGAAACTCGATCCCGCGAAAGTGCTCTTCCTGCAAGGCGGAGGCGCTGACAACGTGAAGTTCAACGTTACGTCTCGCTGTATCGATAAGGCAGGCCTCAAGTGGGCGGTCCTGGCTGACAGTGATAGGGAGACTGATGGTGGGCTTCTCGGAGAGAAGGCCGCCAAGTTGGCGAAGGCCTGCAAGAGGGCGGGTAGGGAGTTCGTGTGTCTGGACCGCAGCACCATCGAGAACTACCTCGACCCCATCAAGGTTAAGGAAGTGACGGGCGTGGACTGCCGCATCCCCGAGTTCGGCAAGCCGACCGACGAGAGCGGTGTCCCTCTTGTAGGCGCTCGGCTTAAGAGAGTCAAAGACAACTGCCACAAAGTCGCGCGCCTTATGGAGGCACGCGGCATCCTGGCTCGCTCGGTATCAGACGCACATCCTAACGGCGAGTTTGTAGACATCTTCGAGCAGATTCGGACAACCTTCGATCTCTAGTGCGAGGGAGACCTCTAACCCTCCCTCATCCGAAACACGTCGGTGAGGATTTCCTTGAGCACGGCCGGGGCGCAGCCGCGGTCGCGCCAGTCGAGCACCGCCATCTCGACCCACTGGCGCAAGGTCTCGCCCCCGAAATCCCGGGGACGCAGTAACGAATTACGCCCGGCTCAACAGCATACGGCTCACGGCTGACAGCCGACGGCGGACGGCTGACGGCCGAGACTCGACCCTCACCCCCACCCTCTCCCTGTCCAGGGCGAGGGGGAAAAGGCCGGCGGCAGAACGGGTACACGATACCGTCCGCCGCCACGTCGGTTCATGTCCCCAACCTGCCGGTCATGTCCCGCGCCGACGGCCGGCGGCGCCGGCTTGGCTGCCGACACCGACCCGGGCTTGACATCGCCTCGCCCCGACGGTATATATCGGTGCGGGCCGCCTCGTTGCAGACGAGCGTTCTGGCATCTGTCTCCCCATTACACGAGGCGGCCCGCGCCATCGTCACGCCAAAGGCCCCGGAGACAAGACGTCGGACCCCGGCGCCCTGCTCTTGACAGGCGCAACAGGCCAAGGCATACTGCCCCGATGGGCAAACGGTGGTGGACCGTCATTCTCGCGGCCGGGGTGGTGCTGGCCGCGTCGTGCGGCCGCGCGCCCGAGACGCCAATCGCGCCGGTCGGCCTTTCCTCGGTGCGCATCGGCGACACCGCCCGGTTCTGGACCCAAGCCGATGACCCGGACAACGACCCGGTGAGTTTCCGGATGACGCTCACCCACCGGGATACCTCGGGCTGGTTCGGGCCGGTGGCCAGCGGCGCGCCCTGCACGCTCAGCAACGTGTGGACCGAGCCCGGGCTGTACTATCTTTCGGCCCAGGCGCGCGACGCCCGCGGCCGGGTGTCGGGCTGGTCGCGGCACCACGAGCTGCGGACCGGGGTCGCGCCGACCCGGCCGATGGCCGCCAGCGGGCCCGCGACCGGCCAGGTGGACCGGCGCTACGGGTACAAGACCGTCGCCTATTCGACCGACACCAGCTTCGACCGCATCCGCTACGTGTTCAACTGGGCCGAGGGCAAGTACGACACGTCCGCCCCGCTCGCCTCGGGCGATACCGCGACCGTGTTCAAGACCTTCTGGGAGACCGGCACCTACCCCATCCGCGTCCGCGCCCTGAGCTACCCGAACCTGACCCCGTCCGACTGGTCCGACACGTTCCGGGTCATCATCGACTCGTTCGGTTTCCCGCGCTGGTCGGCGCTTTTGGGCGGCGCGGTGAAGTCGTCGCCCTGCCTGGACACCGCCCGGTCGCGGCTCTACGTCGGCACCGCGGACGGCAACATCTGCTGCCTCGGGACCGGCAACTCGCGGCTCTGGACCGTGGTGGCGCGCGGCCCGGTGAGCGCGACCCCGGCGCTGCAGCAGGACGGCAGCATCGTCGTCGGCGCCGAAGACGACACGCTCTACTGCATCGAGTTGGACGGGAGGGTCCGCTGGCGCCGGCACCTCGGCGACAAGGTCAGCTCCTCGGCCGCGGTCCTGCCCGATTCCGGGCTCTGCGTCGGGTGCGAGGACGGCAGTGTCCACGTCCGGGTGCCCGGCACCGGCGAGTGGCGCAGCCTGCCGACCGAGGGCGACATCACCAGCTCGCCCGCGGTCGG
>JAFGRF010000287.1 GCA_016935295.1 Caldifarciminota bacterium
AGGCGGACGGTGGCGCCGGTGGCGCCTACCAGTTCCATGATCTGGATTTCGTGCTGGCGTGACGCAATCGACGATTCCACAGTCTGGAAGGCGATGAAGAGGACCGCGCAGAAGACGATGACGAGGATGCCGATGTCGAGGAACATCACCGTGCGGGCGATGCGTTCGATGCGCTCGACCATCTCTTTCCCGGACCAGACCTCGGCCACGCCCGGTATCAGCATTATCTTCTGTTCGAGCGACGTCAACTCCGAGAGCGACGCGAATCCGGAGCGGACAGTAATCCGGACCGAGGGCGGCAGCGGGTTCTCGTCCAGCGCTTCGACCAGGCTGGAGTCGGGGCCGAGATCGGAACGTAGCTCGGCAAGCGCCTGTTCCTTGGGTACGTACTGCGCCTGGGCTACACCGTCGAGTGCGCCGATCCGGTCCACGAGCAGCGTCGGGTCGGCCTGCTCGTCGACAAAAGCGTAGAGCTCGATGCGGCGGCGGGCGGCTTCGGACAACCGATTGAGGTTGTAGGTCAGAATGATGAACACCGAAAGGAGTACCAGGCAGATGGCCTGGACCGTTGCCGCAAGCATGAAGCTGCCGCGATTGCGGTTGATGCTGCGCAGCGCTTCCTGCAGGATGTAGCTAGGTCTCATCGCGCACTACCCGGCCCGCGTCGAGCGTGACGCGCCGCCGGCGGGTTCGTTCGGCCAGGTCCGCGTCGTGGGTGGCCATCAGCACGGTCGCGCCCGCGTAGTTGATGTCCTTGAGGATGTTCAGGATGTCGGCCGCGGCCTTGGGGTCGATGTTCCCGGTGGGCTCATCGGCCAGCAGGATGTCCGGTTCTTTGACCAGCGCCCGGGCGATCGACGTCTTCTGCTGTTCGCCGCCGGAGAGTTGGTGGGGATAGGAGTCCTTCTTGTGCACCAGTCCCAGTCGGTTCAGCACGTCCTGGACCCGTCCCGGTATCTCCTTCCGGTCGGTGCCGATGACCCGCAGCACGAACTCGAGATTCTCGTAGACGGTGCGCTCGGCCAGCAGGCGGAAATCCTGGAAGATGATGCCGATACGTTTGCGGAGATTGGGTACGTCTGACAGCGGCATCTTCTTCAGGTCGTAGCCGAGGACCTTGATTCTGCCCGAATCGGCCAGGTCCTGGCGATAGAGCAGGCGGAGCAGCGTGGTCTTGCCGGCGCCGGTCGCGCCGAGTATGAATATGAAGTCGCCCTTTTCGATAGTGAGATTGACGTCGGTCAGGGCCGGCCAGGAGTGCTGGTACAACCGCGACACGCCGACGAGTTCGACGGCGTTGATCGAGTCGGACCGAGTGGTGTCTGCCATATGCTAGCGCACGTACCAGCGGGCAAGAGCGATGCAGGCAGCCACGCCATCGCGGGGGCCGATCTTCTTGCCGGCCTTGCGCGCGTTGTATTGTATAGGAACTTCGGCAATCCGGCAATGCTTGCGTAGCAGTTTCGCGGTTATCTCCGGCTCGATTTCGAACCGGTTGGCGACGAGGTCGAGCCCCTGGAAAAGCGGACGGCGGATGAGCTTGTAGCAGGTCTCCATGTCGGTTATCCGGCCGCCGAACAGGGCGTTGGTGAAGAACGTAAGGAGGTAGTTGGCCAGCTTGCTGTGGAGCAGGAAGGAGTTGCCGCTGCCGCGAAACCGCGAGCCGTACACCGCGTCGACTCTCGGGTCGGAGAAGGGCTCAAGCATCACCGGGTAGTCGTCCGGGCTGTACTCGAGGTCGGCGTCCTGGATAACGACGACGTCGCCGGTAGCTTGCGCAAGTCCGGTTCTGACTGCCGCACCCTTGCCCCGGTTGACCGGGTGCGAGATGACCCGGATGCCGGGAATCCGGTTCAGCACGGCGAGAGTGTTGTCGCGCGAATGGTCGTCGACCGTGATTATCTCCTTGTCGACCGGCACGGCTTTCACCCGTTCGACCAGTTCGGTAACCGACGTTTCCTCGTTGTAGACCGGGACTATCACACTCAGCTTCAAGCGCGGACTCCGGTCTCCGACACGAGGGGCTCAGTGCCCGCGGTTCGAAGTTCGGCGTTCATCATCCGCAATTCCGTCGTGACTTGCGCCCAAGTGCCGCTGTCCGCGCAGGACGAGGCGAGTGCGGTCAGGCACCGGACTACGGCGAGCCCGAGGCGTCCGCTGCTGAGCGGCTGCATGCCGGTGCGGCAGCATTCGATGAAGTCCAGACACTGGCGCCCGAGCGGCGTGTCCCGGACGTCTCGTCGGTCAGGGCCGGGCGCGCTGTTGCCCGAGGAGCTATTTGTCCCTGTGACCTCGAAGCGGCGGACGTGCGGCGGTTCCCGCCACTCGGCCCGTCCTTCCAGAGCCTCGCCGGCGGCGAACCGGATTTCGTATTCTACGCTCCTCCCGCGGCAGCCGGCCCGGGCTGCGATAGGCGTGCCGAAGAGGAGAATCGCCAGGGCAATGTCGTGCGGGCAGAGGTCGAACAGGATTGACGAGGGACGAAGGACGCGCTGTCCGACAGGGGCCGCCAAGGCCAAGGATGAGGAGACGGCGGCTGGCCCAGACGACGTGCGTTCGGCAATCGCGCGCCTTCCGGCGGCATGTGGCATGACAGCCAGCCTGGATTTCAGTGCACCGATGTCGGCTGAGTAGACCGCGGTGTGTCCGACGGCGAGTACGCGTTGGGCGGCCTCCGCCTTTCGGAC